>JALYJV010000025.1 GCA_030775105.1 Pseudomonadota bacterium
CGTGTCCCGCTGAGTGCGCTGCTCGCCACTGTCGTGGCCAGCAGCGCGGCAACGGCTTCGCGAATCTGCGTCGGCTCAAGCATACGGCCGTCGCCGGTTTCACCGCAGGCTTGGTCGCCACTACCGGGACCAATGATCTGCACGCCGCGCTGACGCAGCGTATTCACATTGGCCTGGGTTGCGGAGTTGGCCCACATCAGGCGATTCATCGCCGGCGCGATCACGATCGGGCGATCGGTCGCGAGGCATAGCGTGCTCAGCAGATCGTCGGCCTGGCCCTGCGCGAGGCGCGCAATGGTGTTGGCGCTGGCGGGCGCAATCAGCACCAGATCCGGCCAGCGTGCGAGCTCGATGTGGCCCATCGCCGCTTCGGCGGATTCGTCCCACAGGCTACTGCGGACCGTACGGCCGGATACGGCCTGGAAGGTCTGGGCGCCGACGAAGCGCAGCGCGTTCTCCGTCGCGACGACTTGCACATCAGCGCCGACCTCCTTGAGCCGGCGCACTAGATCGGCGGCCTTGTAGGCCGCGATCCCACCGGTGACGCCGAGCACGATGCGGCGATCCTTGAGGCTTGTGCTTGAATTCTGCATGGAGGCATTCTAGCGCCGTGAGGGGTAACGGGCAGAGACCCACGAAGCCCCCAAGGGACGACACATTGCAATTACAGACTGGCCACTGCAAGAGCATCCGCGCGAGAAGTTGCTGGCCCAAGGCCCGGCCGCGCTCCGCGATGCCGAACTGCTGGCAATCTTTTTGCGCACCGGCGTGGGGGCATCACTGAGGTCGATCTGGCGCGCGATCTGATCTCGCGCTTTGGCAGCCTGCGCAAGCTGCTCGCCGCGGTCTATCCGCGCGAAGTGGTCAAGGCCGCACTGCGCCGCAATGCGGCCGCGGTGATCTTGGCGAATAACCACCCGAGCGGGGTTGCCGAGCCCAGTGCAGCGGATCACCTGCTGACTGATCGACTCAAGCAGGCGCTCGCGGTCGTCGACATCCGCGTGCTCGATCACCTGGTGATCGGTGACGGTGCGCCGGTCAGTTTCGCGGAGCGCGGGTGGCTATGACGTAGCCGGGAAGTTCTCGGCGTGAAATGACGTCCCGGCACCGCTGCGCGGAACCGGGCTAACTGCCTAGCTGGCGACCGAGTTCCCGTTCCTTAGAAAGTTGCGCACTGTCAGACGCACGGCGTTTGAGCGTTTGCCGAGCCGGTTTTCGATCACCGACGCTTCATTGAGCATCGTCAGATAAAGGCGTGCTGCCGCCCGTGGATGCGGCCAGCCCAGGGCCTCGAACTCGATGCCGATCAGAATCCAGTAGATGTGGTTCTGCTGGCGCAGGCCAGCGAGTACATCCGGTTGCGCACGCGCTTCGATCAGCCAGGCCCGCAGCGCACGTTCGGACAGGCAGGCGCCGAGGTAGGTTTCCGCGGCCAGTTCCGTGCGACGGATGCCGGCCGGCACGCCGGTCGTCACTGCGACGATCTTGGCGCGCAGGCGATCCATGAAGTCCTGCTGCAAGGTGACCAGATACTCGGTGAGGCTTGTGAAGTTCGCGGAAAAGGCGGTCGGCGCCAAGCCGGATTCAGCGCACAGCCGCTCGGGTGTCAACTCACCCAGTGTGACGTGCGCGGCGAGGCGCCCCCCGGCCTGGATCAGTGCCTGACGTTGCGCGCTCATGGCGGCAAGTGATCCAGATAGCGGTACAGGGTCTGGCGCAGGCCCGGCATGGGCTGCACGTCCTGGCGCTCGGCGCGGGCAACTTCGGCAATGGCAGCAGCCAGCAGTTCGCCGGCGGCCTGATGTTCCGGCCAGCCCGAGGCCTTGAGCTCCAGTGCCACCATCACACTGAATCCGGAGCGATGGCGGACCAGCGCCTGAGCTCCGTCGCTGTAGATATGCAAGGCGTCGCGCAACTCGCACAGCGTCGGCTGTCGTGCCTGGGCCTCGAGATAGGTCTCGACACTCATTTTCAGGCGCGGGATACCCGCTGGCATGCCGGCGGTAGCTCGGGCGATGGTGTCGCGCAGATCGTCCAGCAGGGTCGCCAGCAGGTCGCAGAGAAACGCTTCGTCCGACGCGTACAGCGCTGCAAACTCAGCCTTGCTGACGCCGGCCTGCCTGCAGACCACCTCAGGCGTGAGTCCGGCCCGGCGCAGGTGCGCGGCCAGACTGCGGCCGGCTGCAAGCAGCAGCTGGCGCGCGGGGGCTGGCGTTTCGGGCGTCTGAGCCATGGCCATAGACTATGCGCCCCTCAGGACGACAGCCAGCCGCACTCCGTCGGCTGGCGTGATTCGCCGCACGGCGGGCGGATCGGTGTTCCTTGGCGCCGGTCGGGGCCTTGATCCGGGTTGCGATCAGGGCGCTTTCGCGGAATTCGGTTGGGGGCCTTGCTCTGGCGGGGTCTGGCTGGCACAATTGCGCCCCTTTTGGGTGGCCATGGTCGCCCTACGCCTGTATTTCTCTGTATTTCTGACCTGTCACCGGGTCTTTATCTGGGGTTTGCTGTCATGTCCAAAGTCTGTCAGGTCACCGGCAAGCGGCCGATCACCGGCAACACGGTGTCGCACGCCAACAACCGCGTTCGTCGCCGTTTTGAACCGAACCTGCACAAGCATCGTTTCTGGCTTGAGTCGGAAAAGCGCTTCGTGAGCCTCCGCGTGTCCGCCAACGGCATGCGTACCATCGACAAGAAGGGTCTCGAAGTCATCGTCGCCGAGATGCGCGCTCGCGGCGAAAAGGTCTAAGGGTAAAAAGCCATGGCAAGAAAGAAAGACGTCGAAAAGATCCGCCTCGTGTCGACTGCTGACACCGGCTACTTCTACACCACGACCAAGAATCGCAAGAACACGCCAGACAAGTTCTTGATGAAGAAGTACGACCCCGTCGTGCGCAAGCACGTCGAGTTCAAGGAAGCCAAGATCAAGTGATCTAAACGGTTCGCCGTTCAGTGCATCCTTGGGGCCGCTTACGCGGCCCCTTTGCATTTTCGGCGAACTTAGCCGCGGGAGTATCCGCGGACCCAGCCGGTGCCCGTCATGAACGAAGTTGACGCAGCCAGACCGCATCATCGCCACCTGGAGCAGGCCCGGGCGCAGGTGATCGAGTTGCTGTCGCGCCAGGCGGTGGAAACCTCGCTGGTGTCGCGCGCCGAAAACCGCAACCAGGATCTGGTCGCCCAACTGGTCGAGCGCCAGCACCAGGCGGCGCTTTCGCAGCGGCTGAGCAGTTTTCATCCGGCGGACATCGCCTTCGTGCTCGAAAACCTGGCACCAGAAGCGCGTGAGGCGGCCTGGCGTCTGGTCCGTTCCGAGCAGCGCGGCGCGATCCTGCTGGAGGCCTCCGATACCGTGCGGCGCTCGATCGTTGTAGGCATGACGCCGGACGAGATCTCCGCGGTTGTACGGGCGCTGGACTCCGACGACATCGCCGATCTGGTCGGCAGCCTGCCTGAAGAGCTGCGTCAGTCAGTTGTCGAGCGGCTCGACCGCGACGACCAGATCGAAGTGCGCACCGTGCTGTCCTTTCCGGAAGGGACCGTTGGCGCGCTGATGGACATGGAAGTCGCGACGATCCGCGAGGACGCCTCGCTCGAAGCCGTCCTGCGCCTCCTGCGTCGGCGCAAGGAGCTGCCCAAGCACACCGATCAGCTGATCGTCGTCGACCGCAACAACGTCCTGCGTGGTGTGCTGAAACTGGATCGATTACTGTTTGGGGAGCCGGATCTGCTGGTCGTCGACCAGATGATCGCGCAGCCGACCTATTTCTTCACCGATGACTCGGCAGCGGACGCGATCTCCGCGTTCGAGAAGTACGACCTGATCTCTGCCCCGGTGGTGAACCTGCACCAGCAGGTCGTTGGCTGGCTGACCGTGGATACGGTCCTCGACGAGATCAAGGAGCGCGCCCAGACCGAGACCCTGCGCGAGGTCGGCTTGTCGGTGGAGGACGAGGATCTGTTCGCGCCGCTGGTTGCGAGCGCCAAGCGCCGATGGCCATGGCTGGTGATCAATCTGTGCACCGCATTCTTCGCCTCGCGGGTGATCGGCGCGTTCGAAGGCATCATCACCGCGCTCGTCGCCCTCGCCACGCTGATGCCGATTGTCGCGAGCATCGGCGGCAACACCGGCAACCAGGCCGTTGCACTGGTCATTCGAGGGCTCGCGCTGAATCAGCTCGCCGCCCCGCAGATCCGCCGCATTCTCGCCCGTGAGCTGGCAATCAACGCGATCAATGGGCTGGTCTGGGGAACGGCGCTGGGCGCTGTCACCTTCCTGATCTATCAGAATGTCAGTCTGTCGGCGGTCATTGCCGCGGCAATGGCGCTGAACATGCTCACTGCGGCGCTGGTGGGCGTGCTCGCCCCGATCATGTTGCAGCGCCTGGGCCGCGACCCGGTGATGGGATCGAGCATCGTGCTGACGGCAACGACCGACAGCATGGGATTTTTCATTTTTCTTGGGCTGGCTGCCCTGTTTCTGGTATGAAACCTGCCGTGAATAGCAACGACATTCTCATCAATGGCCTGATCGGCTCCGGCCAGCTGTTCCATCAGCGTGGCTGGGTGCCGGCGACTGGCGGCAATTTCTCCGCGCGCCTGGATGCCGAAACGATGCTGATCACTGCGTCCGGCTGTCACAAGGGCGAGCTGACGCCGGCAGACTTTCTGGTTGCCGACTTCGACGGCAAGCCGATCAACAGCCCGCGCAAGGCCTCGTACGAGACCCTGCTGCATTGCCAGTTGTACCGCATGAACGCCGGGATCGGCGGAGCACTGCATACGCACTCGATCGCTAACACCGTGCTGTCGATGCGGCACGAGGTGATCCGTCTGTCCGGCTACGAACTCTTGAAAGTGTTGCCGGGCATCACCACACACGACACGACGGTCGATGTGCCGGTGTTCGAGAACGATCAGGACATCGCCCGACTTGCCGCAACTGTCGATGCGGCTTTGCGCAAGCAGGCGGACGCAGCAGCCTACGTGATTCGCGGCCACGGGCTTTATGCCTGGGGCGACAACATTGCGCAGGCGCGCTGGCGGGTCGAGGCTTTGGAATTCATGTTCGAGTGCGAGCTGCAGGCGCAGCGGCAATCAACTTGAGAGGACACGCATCATGACGACACTGACGGTTTACGCAGACAACAATCCGGCCAAGGCGATGGCGACCTACACGGAGTTCGCCGATATCCGTGACCAGCTCGCGTCGATCGGGGTTGAGTTCGAGCGCTGGGAGGCTTCTCAGCCGCTGACGCCGACTGCTGCCCAGGACGAAGTGCTGGCCGCGTACAAGGATGCGATTGCCAAGCTCAATGCACGCTTCGGCTACGTCACGGTCGATGTGGTCAGCATGCATCCACAGCACCCGGATGCGAAGGTCGCACGCGGCAAGTTCCTGTCCGAGCACACGCATGCGGATTTCGAGACGCGCTTCTTCGTCGATGGCGCCGGCGCGTTCTATATCCGCAAGAACGGCAAGGTGTTCATGACCGTCTGCACCAAGGGTGACCTGATCAACCTTCCGGCCGACACCACGCACTGGTTCGACATGGGCCCGCAGCCGAACTTCAAGGCGATCCGCTTCTTCCGGATTGCCGATGGCTGGGTCGGCAATTTCACCGGCGACAAGATCGCCGAAAGCTTCCCGCTCTACGACAACGCAGCATGATCAAGGCCATCGTTACAGATATTGAAGGCACAACCAGTTCGATCGACTTCGTGCACCAGTCGCTGTTTCCGTACGCGAGGGCGCACATGCGTGCTTTCCTACGCAAGCATGCAGGCGACGATCGTGTGCAGCATCTGCTCGCTGACGTGGAGCGCGAGGCACACGAGACGCTGTCGCTGGATCAGGCCGCCGATGTGCTTGAGCAGTGGATGACCGAAGACCGCAAGCTGACGCCGCTCAAGGCGCTGCAGGGAATGGTCTGGAAGCAGGGCTACGAAGCCGGCGAGCTGAAGGGGCATGTCTACGCGGATACCGCCCCGGCACTGCGACAGTGGCATGCATCCGGCAAGCAGCTCTACGTCTACTCGTCCGGTTCGGTCGAAGCGCAGCAGCTGATCTTCCGTCACAGCGACGCTGGCGATCTGACGCCGCTGTTCGCCGGCTACTTCGATACGCGCATTGGCGCCAAGCGCGAGGCGCAGGCCTATCGGCGCATTGTCGAACAGCTCGCCCTGCCGGCGAACGAGGTGTTGTTCCTGTCCGATATCGGGGCTGAGCTTGATGCCGCGCATGAAGCCGGCATGCAGACCTGTCAGCTGTTGCGCGATGACAAGGCAGTGCCTGCGCCTGCGCATACGCAGGTGCGCAGCTTTGTCGAGGTTCGGGTCTAGGGCCTGTTACTCGTACAGCGTTTCAGCTCGCCCGCAAACAGCACGGCGAATTCGACGATCTCGCCGGGCATCAGCACCCGCATCATGCCGGGCATGATGCCGCGGGTCTGTGTGGTCAAAGGCGAAGGATAGGGCGGGCAACCCGCTCCCTGACGAAGAATTGCGCGCTATCTCGCTCCGACGCCGAAGCACCAATGCCAGGGTTCGTACAGGAAGCCCTGGCGATTGCCTCGGGGGTACGACAGCGCAAAGCCAAAGCGCACCGCATTCTCGCTCAGCCACGCAAACGCCGCGGTCTGTTCGAAGGCCTCGTCCAGCGCTGCGCAGTTTGTAGTGCCGAGATCCACCGCCCGACCGCTGTGGTGTTCGCTGTAGCCCGGCGGCGCGTTGATGCGCAGCACTTCTTCGAGTGCCATGCCGCGATCCAGCTTGGCGCGAATCAGCATGGCCTGAAAATCGACACTGCGGAATGCCGAGACAAGTTGCAGGTCGATGCCGTCCTTGATCGATTGCGCATGCATCGCACGCCAGGCGCGCGCAGCGCTCTGGGTCAGCAGCTTGTCGCGTCCGTCCGTGCCGAGGCCAACGGGCGTCAGACGGCGGGCTTCGAGAATCAGCGGCAGCTGACGCAATTGCGGCCAATCGGCGGCAACACCCAGCGCGTCCAGCGCTGCGGTGACCCGCGAGTAATAGGTGCTGTCCCGGTTCACGTCAGCCAGCGGCGAGCATCTGCTCGCGCCAGCCACGCTGGCGGTCGCCGATGACGACGAAACCCGGATTAAGCAGAGATTCCTTCTCGTTATAGCGCAGCGGCGTGAGCTCCGGCAGCTTGAGCACTTCGGCGCCCGCGCATTCGGCTACGCACTGGCCGGCGGCGGTATCCCACTCTGAGGTCGGGCCGGTGCGCGGATACAGATCCGCTTCGCCGGTGGCGACCAGGCAGAACTTCAGAGAGCTGCCGGTGCTGACCGCTTCGTGCGCGGGGAGCTTTGCGAGAAGGGCTTCAAGAATATCGTCGCGGTGCGAGCGGCTGACGACGAAATACGGTGTTGCCGCGCACTCGCGTGTCGCAATCTTCTCGCGCAGGCCATCGCGCTCGCGCAGTGCGCCCAGACCACGTGCGCCGGCATAGGTGACGCCCAGAGCCGGCGCGTAGACGACGCCAAGTACCGGCTCGTGCTGCTCGATCAGCGCGATGTTGACGGTGAACTCGCCGTTGCGCTTGATGAACTCCTTGGTACCGTCGAGCGGATCGACGATCCAGTAGCGGGTCCAGCTGCTACGGGTTGCATAAGACGTATCAGCGCCTTCTTCAGACAGCACTGGAATGTCCGGCGAGATTTTCTCCAGACCGGCGACGATCGCGCGATGCGCGGCAAGGTCGGCCTGGGTCAGCGGCGAGTTGTCTTCCTTGTGCGTGACGGTGATTCCGGATTCGTAGATCTCCATGATGCGGGCGCCGGCTTCGCGGGCGAGGGCAATGATGGAGTCGAGCAGAGCGGCGTTGACGGGTGAGCTCACGGCGAAATCAACCTTAGATAGTGGGCTAATGAGGGGAGTGAAGAGCAGAATCGCGACGCCGTATGATACGCGGGCCATGAATTCTCCTTTCATCCGTCCGGCTGATGCGGCCATGAGCGTCCCGGTCGATTGGGCCCGCGTTGAGTGGGTCATCCTCGACATGGACGGCACCATCCTTGACC
>JALYJV010000026.1 GCA_030775105.1 Pseudomonadota bacterium
CGCTTGGCACTTTCGCGCCCGAGCATGACGGCGAGATCATCTACAAGGTCACGCTCGACAACAAGGTCAACGCCAAGGCCGATTACCTCAAGGGCTCCTGGTACTGGCCCATCGACGGCACGATGAACAAGGTGCCGATCCTGGCGTCGATCCTGTCGGCCAAGGTGCTGTCGCCGACCGGCGGTGACACCGACTTCTGCAACACCTACGCCGCCTACGACGATCTGTCCGATGCCGAGAAGGACGAAGTCGATAAGCTGCGCGTCATGCACTCGGCCTGGAACACGCTGTTCTACTACGACCCGGAACCCGATCCGCGCCTGCTCAAGGGCATGATGCAGATCGGCGACCAGGAGCTGCCGCTGGTGTGGAAGCACCGCTCGGGCCGCAAGTCGCTGGTCATCGGCGCCACAGCCCGCCACGTCGTCGGCATGGAATACAAGAAGAGCATCGAACTGCTGGTGCGCCTGCGCCACTGGGCGACACAGCCGCAGTTCTCGTACCGTCACAAGTGGACGGTCGGCGACACCGTGATCTGGGACAACACCGGCACGATGCACCGCGCGACGCCGTACGACCCGAATGCGGGACGCAGGCTGCACCGCACGAAGCTGCAGGGTGAAGAGGCTTTTTCTTAAGGGCATCCCCCTAAGTCCGTTCGCCTCGATACACCGCGCTGCGCACGGCACTCGAGACGAACGGACATTAGTTGAGCCCCCGGCAAACGGCGACAGACCGTAAACCGATCCAACGCCGTTGAGGAGCAGGCAATGAGCAACAACACCGCAGCGGCAGAATGGCGGGGCTACTGGTTTTTGCCGGTCATCGCTGCGCTCGGCTACGCGACGTCCGTCATTCATGTCTACGCGATCGGGCCGTTCATCGAGCCGCTGCAGGCCGAGTTCGGCTGGTCGCGCGCGCAGATTTCGTTCGGCCTAACGATCTCCAGCTTCATCAGCGCAGTGTTCTGCATTCCGCTGGGCATCCTCGTTGATCGCATCGGCCCGCGCCGCATTGGCCTGCTCGGCGTGCTGCTGATGACCGGTGCGTTTGCACTGTTGGGTACCGCCACCGGCAGCAAGGCGAACTGGGCACTGCTGTGGACGCTGGTCGCGTTCGCGACCGTCGGCGTGCAGGCCACGGTCTGGACCAGCGCGGTCAACAGCCGTTTCGAGAAATCGCGCGGGCTCGCGCTGGCCATCACACTGTCCGGCGCGTCGCTCAGCGCGGCACTGTTTCCGGTGCTGGCGACCTGGCTGATCTCGAACTACGGATGGCGTGTCGGGTTCAGCGGCCTCGGCGGACTGTGGATCGCGGTCGTCTTCCCGTTCCTGCTGCTGTTCTTCCGCGGCGCGCACGATCAGGTCCGCACCGCCAAGGTCGTCACACCCGATCTGGCGCGCGTCATGAGCGGGCTCACTCTCGCCGAAGGATTGCGCACGCCGGCGCTCTACAAGCTGCTGCTGGCCGCCGGCCTGTTCTCGTTCACCGCAGTCGGCACGCTCGTACATTTCGTGCCGATCCTGACCGGTGCCGGTTCTACGCGACTCGAAGCCGCGGGGATCGCCTCGCTGATCGGTCTGTTCTCGATCATCGGACGCCTCGGCACCGGCTTCCTGCTCGACCGTTTCCGTGCCCAGCACATCGGCGCCCTCGCCTTCATGCTGCCGGTGATCGGCCTGAGCCTGCTGCTGCTCAATGGCGACGTCCCGATGTACCAGGCACTCGCTGCAGCCTCGATCGGCCTCACGCTCGGTGCCGAAGTCGACGTCATCGCCTACCTGGCGGCCAAGTACTTCGGCCTCAAGGCCTTCGGCGCCCTGTACGGATCCATGGTGATGGCCCTGTCGCTCGGCACCTCGTTCGGACCGCTGACCGGCGGCGCGATCTTCGATCAGTTCGGCAACTACGCGCCGTTCTTGATGCTGAATGCCGTGCTGATGACCTTGAGTGCAATTGCGCTGCTCAGCCTCGGGCCACCGCCGATACTTGCCACGGACGCGCCTGCCGTCGGGCAAGCGGAAACCGCATAGGACCAATGGACAGTGCAACAATGAAGTGCCAGCCAACGCAGACGCCGGCGGATATCGATATCCCCGCATTGCGCGAGAAGTATCGCGAAGAGCGCGAGAAGCGCTACAACAGCGAAGGCCAGAAGCAGTATTACCGGCCCAGGTCCGGTGCACTGGCCGAACAGATGGTCGATCCGTACAAGCCGGTTGCGCCGCGCGCACCGCTGTCAGAAGACATTGACGTTGCGGTGCTCGGCGGTGGCTTCACCGGCCTGCTTGCAGCGGTGCAACTGAAGAAAGCCGGCGTGACGAGCTTCCGCAACATCGAGTACGCCGGCGACTTCGGCGGCGTCTGGTACTGGAACCGCTATCCCGGCATCCAGTGCGACAACGAGTCTTACTGCTACATGCCGCTGCTGGAGGAGACCGGATTCGTCCCGACCAAGCGCTTCTCGGACGGCACCGAGATCCAGGCACACTGCGTACGAATCGCCAGGCAGTTCGGCCTCTACGAAAGCGCGCTGTTTCACACCCAGATCCGGGCACTGAACTGGGACGAATCGACCAAGCGCTGGCACGTGAAGACCGATCGCGGCGACGACATCCGTGCGCGCTTCGTCATCATGGCGGGCGGTCCACTCAACCGGCCGAAGCTGCCGGGCATTCCAGGACTGCAGGACTTCAAGGGCAAGGTATTCCATTCCGCGCGCTGGGATTACAACTACACCGGCGGCAGCTGGGAAAGCCCGGTGCTCGACAAGCTCGCCGACAAACGTGTCGCCGTCGTCGGCACTGGCGCCACGGCGATCCAGATCGTTCCCTACCTCGGCAAGTACGCGAAGGAACTCTTTGTTCTGCAGCGCACGCCGCCGAGCGTCGACTCACGACCGAACCCGGCTACCGACCCGGCGTGGGCATCGAGCCTGCAACCCGGCTGGCAGAAGAAACGCCAGGACAATTTCCATCGCGGGGCGATGGAAGGTTTCCATCCGGGTGACGTCGATCAGGTCTGCGATTTCTGGACCGAGATCAACCGCAACGTCGCTGCAAAGCTCGAAGCTCAAGGCTGGCCCGCGATCACGCCGGAAGTGTTCATGGCGATGCGCGAGGAAGAGGACTATCACGTCATGGAGCGCTTCCGTCGCCGTATCGACGAGATCGTCGAGGACAAGGCAACCGCGGAAATGCTCAAGCCCTGGTTCCGTTTCCACTGCAAGCGTCCGCTGTCCAGCGACAGTTACTACCCGACCTTCAATCGTCCTAACGTCAAGCTGATCGACGTGTCGGCAAGCAAGGGCGTCGAGCGCCTGACCGCGAACGGCTTCGTGCACGAGGGCAAGGAACATCCGATCGACCTGCTGATCTGCGCCAGCGGCTTCGAGGTCACCAGCGATCTCGACCTGCGCTGGGGCATAGACGAGATTAAGGGCCGCAACGGCGCTTCGCTGTACGAGCACTGGGCGGACGGCTACAAGACCCTGCACGGTGTCGTCTCGCGCGGCTTTCCGAACCAGTTCTTCACCGGCTACATCCAGGGTGGCCTGTACGCGACGACGGTGGAGCAGTTCAATCGTCAGGGCTATCACATCGCGCAGATCATCAGCACGGCACTGAGGCGCGGCATCACGTCGCTGGAGCCGACCCAGGAAGCGCAGGATGCGTGGGTGGCTACGATGGCGCCGTCGACGGATTTCTCGAAGTACATGCAGAGCGAATGCCCGCCGAGCTACCTCAACAACGAATCCGGCAAGTTCCGCTACTACCTCGGCGAGTTCTATCTCGCCGGCTTCACCGCTTTCGAGCAGCTGCTCGCGGACTGGCGCAGCAAGGGCGATCTGGAAGGGCTCGCTGTCGAGCAATGAACTGCCGCACTGAACTGGGCATTGCCAGGAGGATGTCATGACCAAACCCAGCAACCCGCCACCGAGGAACCTGTCGATCGACGACCTGACGGAGCCGTTGACCTACTCGACTGAAGCCTTCCTGTCGCGCGAGTACGCGCAGCTCGAAGGCGACCGCCTGTGGGCGAAGGTCTGGCAGCATGCTGGCCGCGTCGAGGAGATTCCCGAAGTCGGCAACTTCATCTCCTACGACATCGGCACCGATTCGATCATCGTCATCCGTACCGGTACGGACACGATCAAGGCCTATCACAACGTCTGCTCGCATCGCGGGCGCCAGCTGATCGACACGCCGCCGGGCAAGCACAGCAGCTGCGGCAAGCGCACGCAGTTCGTCTGCGGTTTCCACGGCTGGCGCTACAACCTCGACGGCGAGTGCACCTTCAAGCTCGACGAGGATGACTGGAAGGGCACGCTGACCGATGTGCGTACGCATCTGGGCGAGGTCAAGGTCGATACCTGGGGCGGCTGGCTGTTCATCAACATGGACCCGAATGCCGTGCCGCTGCACGAGTATCTCGATCCCGTCACCAAGACACTCGGGCCGTTCGCGCTCGACAGGATGCGTTACAAGTGGCGCCAGTGGGTGATCTTCGACTGTAACTGGA
>JALYJV010000027.1 GCA_030775105.1 Pseudomonadota bacterium
AGCTGAGCGTTTGCGCCTAAAGTCGCATCAACATGTCATGCATGACCGCGAATGATGCGGGATCGCCGCTGGTCAGCCATTCAAGCTTGCCATTGCGGTTGGCCGGCCTGAGCAACTCATCACGCACCAGCAGGCGCTGCGCCTGACGCGCGACGGCCTCGCCGGTATCGAGCAGTTGTACGTCCGGCCCAACCACCTCGGCAATCAGCGGGCGCAGAAACGGATAGTGCGTACAGCCGAGCACAAGCACGTCGGCATTCTCCGCAAGCAACGGCGCGGTGTACTGCTCGACCAGCGCGCGCGTCTTTGCGCTGCCCAGGTCGCCGGCTTCAACCTGCTCGACCAGCCCCGGGCAGGGCTGAGTGATCACGCGCACACCGTCGGCATGGCGCGCGACGAGACCATGGAATTTCTCTCCGGCCAGCGCCGCGCCGGTTGCCAGCACACCGATCACGCCGCTGCGGGTGATTGCCGCTGCAGGCTTGACTGCGGGTTCCATGCCTACGAAAGGCACCGGATAGGTCGCGCGCAGATGCTCGACTGCGGCAATCGTCGCCGTGTTGCAGGCAACGACGATCAGCTTCGCACCACGCCGCAGCAACTCCTCGGTGATGACATTGGCGCGCTCGATGATCTCTGCAGCGGATTTGCCGCCGTAGGGGCAATGACCACTGTCGGCGAAGTAGATCAGGTCTTCGGCGGGCAAAACACGCCGGATATCACGCAGCACCGAGATGCCACCGACCCCCGAGTCGAACACACCTACCGGTGCATCACTCATCGGCGCGAAGCCTTGCGCAGCGCCGGGATCGGACCTTCGAGAAAACGGGTCACAACGCGATTGAACTCGTCGGGGAACTCGGACGGCAGACCGTGGTGCGCGCCCTTGAATACATGCAGACGGCCACGCGGCAGGGCATGGGCAAATTGTACGGTCTTGTCATGCCCGAAGTAGTCATGCTCGGACGCAGCGACGAGCACCGGCATGCGAAGTTCTTCGAGGCGATCCATCACCGACCATCCGCCCAGCGCGATCAGCGCGGACAGATACGATCGCCGCGAATTGCGCGCACCGCGGCGTATCGCACGCTCGCGCTTGGCGGCATCGGCCGGATCCGGATAGCTGCGGGCCGCACCGATCTGTGCCAGCCGCGCCGGCCCGAGCAGGCCCATGACGACGAGGCGATAGACGAACTCGGCATAGTGTCGGCGCGACTGCGGCTGAAAGGTCGGCACGCTGTTGGCAATGACCAGACGCTCGACACGCTGCGGATTGCGCATCGTGAACTCCTGTGCCACAGCGCCGCCCATCGAATGACCGATCAGCTTGAAGCGCTCAAGTCCCATCGCATCGACGAAGGCCTCGATGTCTGCGGCAAGCTGCGGCACCGACATTTTCCTCCGACCCGCGGCAGTGCCACCGAAACCACGCAGATCCGGCGCGTAGACTCGGTAGCGCCGCGAAAAATATGGAATCTGGTATTCCCAATCCTCGATGCTGCCGCCCAGGCCATGCAGCAACACCAGCGGCGCGCCGTCACCGGCGACGACATAGTTCAGCGCCAGATCGTCGAACTGGAATTGCGGCATCGACCGGAGCTCGCCCTAATGCCCTCGTCCCGTCGACACCGTACAGAAACAGCGCGCATACGCACCGCGTGGATCGTTGAAGCCGCTGAGCAGCTGCTGCACATCCGCTTGCATCTGCAGCTGCCTCAGCCAGCTATGCGCACCTGGGACGAGGCCGCCGAGCACACTCATATCGAGCTTGCCGGAGAACTGCGTCAACACTGACGCGGCGAAACCGCGATCCGGAAGACGTTCGTCGAGCTGATAGGTCTCGGGATCGAGACCCGCGAGCTTGGCCGCGGCGGCACCCGCGTCCTCGAGGCTGCCGAACTCATCGACCAGACCCATCTCGCGCGCATCTGCGCCACTCCACACGCGCCCACGAGCGAGCGCATCGACTTTTTCGATCGGCAGCTTGCGCCCGGCGGAAACACCGCCGATGAAATCCTTGTAGACCTTGTCGATACCGGCCTGGATGATGACCTGCACGTCGGGTGACAGAGGCCGGTCAATGCGGAAGGTCCCAGCCATCGCCGTCGTGCCGACGCCATCGGTGTGCACACCGATCTTCTCCAGCGTCTTTTCCAGCGTCGGGATCAGACCGAAGACACCGATCGAGCCGGTGATCGTGGTCGGATGTGCCCAGATCTGGTCGGCGTCCATCGCCACCCAATAGCCGCCGCTCGCGGCGACGCTCGACATCGATGCCACGACCGGCTTGCCTTCGGCGCGCAGATTGTTCACCGCACGACGGATC
>JALYJV010000028.1 GCA_030775105.1 Pseudomonadota bacterium
GCCAAGGACAAGGAGCAGGCGCTCGCGGAGCTGCGGGCCCGGATCGCCGGTATCTCCAAGACGATCGAGGCCGATCTGGGCGAGCGCGATGCCCTCGCCGGCAAGCTGCAGGACACCGAGCGTCGGACTGCAGCGATCAAGCGCCAGATCAAAGCCCTGTCCAAGCAGGAGAACGAGCAGCGTGCGCGCATCCGCGGCAGTGAAAGCGAACTGGCGGCCGCCAACAAGGATCTCGCACGCCTGCACGTGGGCCTCGGCAAGCAGCTGCGTGCCGCCTACGTGATCGGCCGTCAGGGCCAGACCCAGTTGCTGCTGAACCAGTCCGACGTCAACAAGGTCGGTCGCGTGCTGGTGTACTACGACTACCTGCAACGCGCCCAGACCACCGCCATTTCCGGCATCCACACCCGGGTTTCCGCGCTGGAAGCGATGGCGGAGCGGATCCAGGCCGAAATCGCGCGCCTCGCCGAACTCAAGGTCGAACAGCAGAAGGCGCTGGACAGTCTCAACGATTCGCGCAAGGAGCGTGCCGAGGCACTGACCGAGCTGCGCCAGCGCATCAGCAACAGCAAGAACGAGCTGGCTCGTCTCAAGGAAGATGAGCGCTCGATCGGCAATCTGATCAAGAACCTGCAGAAGAAGCTGACCGACCTGCCGCCGGATGCGACGTTCAGCAACCAGCCGTTCGCCAAGCTGCGCGGCAAGCTGCCGTGGCCGGCGCGGGGCAAGCTGATCTCGGCTTATGGCGACGTCAAATCCGGCGGCAAGCTGACCTGGAAAGGCCACTGGATCAGTGCTGCCGAAGGTGACCCGATTCGCGCCGTCGCGCGCGGTCGTGCGGTCTACGTCGGCTGGATGCACCGCTACGGGCTGATCGTGCTGATCGAGCACGAAGGCAGCTACTACAGCCTGTATGGCCATGCCGAATCCGCCGCGGTGGCGGTCGGTGACGATATCAGCGCCGGTGAAACCATCGCCAAGGCCGGCAGCACCGGCGGCCATGATCAGCCCGGCGTCTACTTTGAACTGCGCAAGGGCACCAATCCGATCGACCCACGCAGCTGGCTGGCCAAATAATCCCCAAAACAGCCTGAATCTCCGCCCCGGCGTGGATAAGGGAACCCGCGCCTGCGCGTAGAGTCTTACACTTGCTCCTCGTGGCTTGTTATCGTGCCAAGCTCGCATATTGCTGTCCTGACTCCTGATTGGACTTGAAACCCCTCATGCCCCTCACTCATCGCGTTCCGCTGGCCCTCGTGGCCGGCGTCATCATCGGCGCTTCGGTCAGCCTCACCTCCGGCGTACTCGCCGACAAGACGGCGCCCGAAAGCTCGCTGCCGGTGCGCGACCTGCAGACCTTTGTCGAGATTCTCAACCGGGTCAAAACCGACTATGTCGAACCGGTCGACGACAAGACTCTGCTCGAGAACGCTGTGCGCGGCATGCTCTCCGGCCTCGATCCGCACTCGGCCTTCCTCGACAAGGAAGAGTTCAAGGACATGAACATTGCCACCACCGGCAAGTTCGGCGGCCTCGGCATTGAAGTGCAGATGCAGGACGGCTTCGTGAAGGTGGTCTCGCCGATCGACGACACGCCGGCAGCCAAGGCCGGCGTGATGGCCGGCGATCTGATCATCAAGATCGACGATACCCCGGTCAAAGGCCTGACCCTGGGCGACGCCGTCGAAAAGATGCGCGGCGATCCGGGCACCAAGATCGAGATCACCCTCGTGCGCGACGGCGAGCCGGCGCCCAAGGTGATGAAACTCGAACGCGCGGTGATCAAGGTCGCCAGTGTGCGCGGCCGCCTGCTTGAACCGGGCATCGGCTATCTGCGCATTTCCAGCTTCACGACGGCGACCGGTCCGGCGCTGATCAAGGAGTTCGAGCGCCTCGAGAGCGAATCGAAAGGCAAGTTCAAGGGCCTGATCCTGGACCTGCGCAACAACCCGGGCGGCGTACTCGACGCTGCGGTGCGCGTCAGCGACAGCTTCCTCGAAAAGGGGCCGATCGTCAGCATCCGCGGCCGTGACGGTGCAGGCAGCCGCGAATTCGATGCCAGCTCCGGTGACATCCTCGACGGCAAGCCGATGGTCGTGATGATCAATGCCGGTTCGGCGTCGGCATCGGAGATCGTTGCCGGTGCGCTGCAGGACCAACGCCGCGCAGTCGTCGTCGGCAGCCGCAGCTTCGGCAAGGGTTCGGTGCAGACGATCCTGCCGCTGTCTAACGAGGGTGCGATCAAGATCACGACGGCGCGCTACTACACGCCGAACGGGCGTTCGATCCAGGCCGAAGGTATCGAGCCGGACATCGCGATCCGTCCGCTGCGCATCGCCACCAATGAGGATGGCAAGGAAGAAGATATCTTCGAGCCGATCTCCGAAGCCGATCTGGCCAAGAGCCTCGCCAACGAAAACGGCGACGACGCGCACAAGGACGAACTGGCGAAGAAGCGCGCCGAGGCCGAGAAGATGGCCAAGGACGCCAATGAGCTGGCGAAGAACGACTACGCACTCTACGAAGCCGCCAACCTGCTCAAGGGCATGGTCATCCTGAAGGCCTCAAACTGACCATGCGGCGCCAGCTCTCTGGGGGAGTGCTGGCGCTGCTGATGACAGGCACCGCGGCGTTTGCGGCGGAGCCCGTCATCGCGGCTGCCAAGGTGCCGATCAGCATCGTCATCGACGATCTCGGCGACCGACTGCAGGAAGGCGAAGCAGTGATCGCGCTACCGGGCGCGATCGCCTGTGCTTTCCTGCCGGAATCGCCACACACACGGCGCCTGGCGACACTGGCGCACGGCAAGGGCAAGGAAATCCTGCTGCATCTGCCGATGGAACCGGTGAGCGGGCACGGCCATCCGCTGGCGATTTCCGCGCAGCTGCCGGTTTCCAGCCGCAACAGTCAGCTCGAACGCTATCTCGCTTCGGTGCCCTATGTGACCGGCGTCAACAATCATCAAGGCAGCCTGACGACGTCCAGTCGCGGGACCATGCACTGGTTGATGCGTGAGCTGTCGGCACGCGGCATCCGCTTTTTCGTCGACAGCATGACCAGCGGTGGCAGCGTGGCGTATCCAATGGCGCGCGCCTATGGCATCCCAGCAACGCGCCGCAAGGTTTTCCTCGATCACGAGCGCGGCGTCGAGATCACGCGCACGCAGTTCGCGAAGCTGATCAAGATGGCGCATCAGAACGGCGGCTCCCTGGCGATCGGCCATCCGTACCCGGAGACGCTGCAGGTGCTCAGGGAAATGCTGCCCAGGCTCGCGTCGCTGGGTGTCGAACTGGTCCCGCCTTCGCAGCTGATCCGCCGCACCGAGCAGCGCCTGCTCGTGCAGCCGGTCAATCTGCGGCTTGCCACCACGCTGGCAACTGCGACAACGGACCCCGCAAATGCTCAGCCGCCCGCGCCGCGGACACCGACTGCGCTCAACGTTTCGACAGTGAACTGATGCCGAGGGCGGCGGCGCCTGCCGCCAGTGCAATGCTCAGTGCCGGCACGCCGCCCAGCATCCAGCCCTTGCCTGCGACGTAAACGACCGCAGCGCAGAATCCCAGCGCGGCAGCAGCGGTCATGCGCAACTGACGCTGCGCATTGGCCCTCATCTCCTCGCGCATCGCCGTGAGATCTCGACGCGTCACTGAACCACCCTTGTCACCCTGCGCAATCTGGCGCAGCAGATGGTGCGCAAGCTGCGGCACCGTTTCCGCAAGCGCTGGAATGTTCGCGCGCATACGCTCCAGCGCGTTGGCCGGACTCAGCCGCCGCTTCATCCAGTCTTCCATGATCGGCTTGGCGGTCTTCCACAGATCGAGATCCGGATTGAGCTGGCGACCGAGTCCTTCGATCTGCAGCAACGTCTTCTGCAATAAGACCAGCTGCGGCTGCACCTGGTAATTGAAGCGTCGCGCGATCTGGAACAGGCGCACGAGAAAGAAGCCAAAGGAAATCTCGCGCAGCGGGCGCTGGAAGATCGGTTCGCAGACGGTGCGGATTGCCGCTTCGAATTCCTCGACACGCGTGTCTGCCGGAATCCACTCGCTCTCGACATGCAGCTCGGCAATGCGCCGGTAGTCGCGATGGAAGAACGCGTAGAAGTTCTCGGCAAGATAGCGCTGGTCCGACGGCGTGAGCTGGCCGACGATGCCGAAGTCGACTGCCATGTAGCTCGGCTTGGCCGGATCGGTGGCATCGACAAAAATGTTGCCGGGGTGCATATCCGCGTGGAAGAAATTATCGCGGAAGGTCTGCTGGAAAAAGATCTCGACGCCACGCTCGGACAGCACTTCGAAGTTCACGCCCATCTCGCGCAGGCGGCTCAGCTCGCGGATCGAGATGCCGTGGATGCGCTCCATCACCAGCACGCGCGTGCGGGTGAAATCCCAATGCACGAGCGGGTGATAGATCAGATCGGAGGCCAGCCAGTTGCGTCGTAGCAGCGCGCAGTTAGCGCCTTCGCGCATCAGGTCCAGCTCGTCGAGCAGAACCTTCTCGTACTCGGCGACGACTTCGCGCGGGCGCAGACGGCGCGCCACGCTCGAGAAACGCTGCGCCATCGCGGCCAGCGTGTGCAGCAATTCGATATCGCTCTGGATGATGGCTTCGACACCGGGACGCAGCACCTTGACGACGACTTCGAGCCCCGGTGTGCCGTCGGCGGCCGGCAGCAAGCGTGCGGTGTGCACCTGTGCCACCGATGCCGATGCCAGGGGTATCGGATCGAACTCGCTGAACATTTCGCCGAGCGGGCGTTCCAGCTCCTGCTCGATGATCGCCGTGGCGACAGCGCCGTCGAACGGTGCGACCTGATCCTGCAGCTTCGCCAGCTCGATCGCGAGATCGGGAGGAATGATGTCAGGTCGGGTCGACAGGGCCTGGCCGAACTTGATGAACACCGGCCCGAGTTCCTGCAGCGCCAGCCGTAGTCGCTCGCCGCGTGGACGCGGATCGCGGCCGACTTTCTTCGGATCGAGAAACTCGCGCAGACCGTAGCGGTTGATCACGCCACGGATCTGCCAGACCCGGCGCAGACGTGACAGGCTCAGATGATTGCTCATGCTTGCACCTGACGTTCGAGGCGCTGCAGGCGCGCTTCGAAGCGCGCGGCATCGTCGCGCAGTTTGTCGACGGAGGCGGCCCACTCCTCGGCGTCTGAGCCACGCGCCAGATCGCGGGTTTCCTCGCGCAGGTACTCGGCCGAGTCGAGACCCAGCGTGCTCGCGGTGCGCTGACCCCAGCCGAACAGCGCGCGCACGCCCTGGGTCAGGCGATGGCCTGCGGCATCACCGACGATCTTGGCGGCGAATTCTTCCGGGTCGAAGCCGATGCGTGCGAGCAGGCGATTGAAGCGCAGCAGCAACTCGACATCGCCGTCGACCTGCAGGCCCTGCGGCACGCCGGTATCACCACCGCTTTGCGCAACCGTCCACGCGAGCTTCATCAGATTGCTCATGCGCCCGCTGACGCATACTTCAGGCGCGTGGTCGCACTCGGGCGCGACACGCACGCCGCCGCCGTGAAACTCGATGAAGAACGACCAGTCCGGTGCCTGCGTGCGCAGTTCGATGACACGCGGGCTCAAGCTCGCGCATTCCTTGAGTGCGCTGTCTTCCAGCGCGAGGAAGCGATTGAGCGCGACTTCCACCGCACCACACAGCAACGCCGGTGCCGTCATGCTGCCCACTTCCGTTCAGACCCACAGCGCATACGGCGCATGACTGAGCGCGCTCCCGCACCCGTTTGCGCTACGCGCAAAACACCGTGTCGTGCGCTCACAGACGGAATCCACGATGTACCGCGACGATGCCGCCGGTCAGGTTGTAGACCTGCACGCGCGACAGTCCGGCGTTTTCCATCATGCCCTTGAGCGTGGCCTGGTCCGGATGCATGCGGATCGACTCGGCAAGGTAGCGATAGGACTCCTCGTCGTTGGCGACGAGCTTGCCCATCAGCGGCAGCAGCTTGAACGAATACTGGTCGTAGACCTTCGACAGCGGTTCGAACAGCGGCTTGGAGAATTCCAGCACCAGCAGACGCCCGCCCGGCTTGAGGCAGCGCGTCATCGAGCGCAGCGCGGCGTCCTTGTCGGTGACATTGCGCAGACCGAAGCCGATCGTGATGCAGTCGAACGTCCCTTCGGCGAACGGCAGCTTCTCGGCATTGGCCTGTGCCAGCGGCACGCCGATCACACCTTTGTCGAGCAGACGGCTGCGGCCTTCGCCCAGCATCGCCGCGTTGATATCGGACAGCACCGCCAAGCCGTTGGGCCCGACCGCACGCGCGAACTCGCGCGTCAGGTCACCGGTGCCGCCAGCCACGTCGAGCACGCGCTCACCGTTGCGCACACCGGCCAGATCGATGACGAAGCGTTTCCACAGGCGATGAATACCCATGGACATCAGGTCGTTCATGACGTCGTAGTTGCGCGCCACCGACGTGAACACACCGGCCACGCGCTTCTGCTTCTCCCCGACCGGCACCTGCTGGTAGCCGAAATGGGTCGTGCCGGGTTGGTCTGGTTTCTGCTCGGAGGACATGGGATGGCCCAAGGTACGGACCGTCATTGTAGCCTCGTAGCCCGGGTGCAACCCGGGTTTCACCCGGGCTACGTCACCGCGTGGCTCAATGCGTGCCCGGCACCCACTTCTTTGGCCCAGGCGGCAGGGCGCTGAGCTTGGTGATCGTGCTGTCGCGCGTCATGCCGTGCTCTTCGAGCCGCTGCAGGTAGCGTGCCCATTGCGGCTCATGTTTTTCGCCCAGCTCGCGGAACACGTCCCACGAGTACAGGCCGGTGTCGTGGCCGTCGTCGAACACCAGGCGCACGGCATAGCGG
>JALYJV010000029.1 GCA_030775105.1 Pseudomonadota bacterium
GTCGGCAGCTACTACGGTCCATTCGACGCGCAGACGATCTTCGAAGAGCAGGTGCCGAAGGGCGCACTTAAGATCGAGATCTTCGGTGCCGACAACACCGCCTGGTCGAAGAAGCTGAACCAGGTCGTGATGATGCGCGAAGCGCCGGGCCATACGCCGGACGATTTCATCAATCTGTCCGGCACCAAGGTACGCGAGATGCTCGGCAAGGGCCTTGCACCGCCGCCGGAGTTCTCGCGTCCGGAAGTGGCGAAGATCCTGATGGAGTATTACCAGTCGATCGGCGGCTGATCGCCGGCGCATCGAGAAAGCCCGCCTTCACGGCGGGCTTTTTTGTGGCGACGGATTTTGCAGCAGGCACGCGAATATCGGCGCTACTCGAACCAAACTTCCAGTCGGTTGCGCCCTTCGCGCTTGGCGCGGTACATCGCGGCGTCGGCGTTGCGCATCAGCTCGGCAAGATCGCGCGTGGTGTGGCGCAATGAGGCAAGGCCGAGGCTGATCGTGAAGCTGATCTCGCGGCCGCCGGCAACCGCCACGCGCTGTTCGCTGACCAGCACGCGCAGGCGTTGCGCCATTTCTGTCGCCGGTTCCTTGTTCGCGCGCGGCATCAGGATCGCAAACTCTTCGCCTCCGACACGACCGAGCAGATCGATGTTGCGCAGATGGCCGGCGCAGGTCTTGGTCAGCGCCACGATGGCGCGATCGCCGATCTCGTGGCCGTACTTGTCGTTGATCGACTTGAAGCGGTCGATATCAAGCAACACCAGAGACAGCGGCTCGGAGAAACGCCGTGCGCGCTCGATCTCCTGTGCGCCCATCTCGAAGAAATGGCCGCGGTTGGCGACACCGGTCATCGGGTCGCGCGTCGCGCGCTGGTACAGCCGCTCTTCCCGCTGCTTCGATTCGGTGATGTCCTGGATCACTTCGACGAAGCCGAGCAGCTCGCCGCTGCCTGCGCGCACCGAATCGAGCGCGATATGCGCCATGAACTCGCTACCATTGCGCAGAAGCCGGCGCTGCTCTTCCTTGCAATGGCGGTTGGCACGGACGAATTCGAGCAGGCGGGACGGCGCGCCGTCGCGTTTGAGATCGTCCGGAAACAGGGCTTCGTAGGACTGGCCGACAACGTCCTGGCGCGTAAAGCCGGTGATGCGCTCGGCGCCGCTGTTCCAGCTCTGGATCACGCCGCGGCGATCGATCAGATAGATGCCGTAGGCCGTGACGCTCTGCACCATCTCCGAGTATTTCTCGGGCTGGCTGCTGAGCAGCTGTTCGTGCAGTGTCGGCAGAAAGCCGTCGAAACGCTCGGCGTCCGGCAGGCGCTGTGCTGTGGCAGCGTAAGGAGAGGGCCTGAATTCCATGCGGCCATTCTACTGGGGCGGGTTGGCGCAGTTTGCCCGTTGGCGTGTCAGACCAGGCCTGCATCCGACAGACGGTGCCTGACCCTGCCAGGAGCGCGCGGCAGGCGTAGACTGCGCGGCCGCGCCGCTCCTCCCGTCCGTCCCGTCGCATGCGCCAAGGTCTGCTCGCCGCCGCTGTCGCCTACCTGATCTGGGGCCTGTTCCCGATCTACTGGAAACTGCTGCTGGCCGTCGACGCACCGCAGATCATGGCGCACCGCATCGTCTGGTGCCTGCTGTTCGTCTCGATCTGGCTGGGTGCGCGCGATGGCTGGCGCTGGGTCCGCGAACTGTCGCCGCGCCTGCTGGCGATGCTCAGCACCAGCGCGGTGCTGATCTCGATCAACTGGCTGATCTACATCTGGGCGGTGAATTCCGGCCACATCGTCGAGACCAGCCTGGGCTATTTCATCAATCCGCTGGTCAGTGTGCTGATGGGCGTGCTGATCCTGCGCGAACGCCTGACCCCAGGCCAATGGCTGTCGGTGGCGATCGCAACCTGCGGCGTGCTGTGGCTGACCTTCCAGCTCGGCCACCTGCCATGGATTGCGCTGACGCTCGCATTCTCGTTCGGCGGTTATGGCCTGGTGCGCAAGCTCGCCGTGGTGCCGTCGGTGCAGGGGCTGGCAGTGGAAAGCGGCCTGCTGTTCCTGCCGGCGCTCGGGTATCTGCTGTGGGCGGAATACTCCGGCAACGGCGCGTTCGGCCACGTCAGCCTGCGCATGGACGCCCTGCTCATCATCGCCGGCCTGATCACCGCACTGCCGCTGATCCTGTTCGCGATCGGCGCGCGCAGCGTGCCGCTGTCGACGATCGGCATCCTGCAGTATCTCGCGCCGACGCTGCAGCTCTGCGTCGGCGTGTTCCTGTTCAATGAACCGTTCAGTCACGCCCAGGCCATCGGTTTCGGCTGCATCTGGTTTGCCCTGGGCATCTACGCCATCGACGGCCTCTGGCGCGCACGGCAGCGCCAGCTCGCACGGCGTACGTCGGCATAGGCATCGCTACAATCTGCGCATGGCGATTCCGCGTTTCCACTCCGGCCTGCTGCACCCGCGTCACTGGCTGACCTGGGCCGGCGTCGGCGTCGCCTGGTTGCTGAGCTGGCTGCCGATTCCCGTGCAGATGCTGCTCGGCAGCAGCCTCGGCTGGCTTGCCGGGCGATTGCTGAAGAGCCGTCGCCACGTTGTCATGGTCAACCTGTCGCTGGCGTTTCCCGAGCGCAGCCGCGCCGAACTCGAACGCATGGCCGATGTGCATTTCATGGACATGGGCCGCGGCATCTTCGAAACCGCGCTGGCCTGGTTTGCGCCGGACTGGCGCCTGCGCTCACTGGGCACGGTCAGCGGCCTCGAACACCTGAAGGCGGCACAGGCTGACGGTTCCGGCGTGCTGCTGCTGACTGGCCATTTCACGACGCTGGAGATCGGCGCGCGCATGCTGTGCCTTGCCGGCGTGCAGTTCCATGCGATGTACCGCCCTTACAACAACGCGGTCATGGACCACCTGATGCACCACTGGCGCGAAGGCCGCTCCGGTCTGCCGGCACTGGCACGCGACGATCTGCGTCCGCTGCTGCGCGCGCTGCGCGGCGGTGCGCCGGTCTGGTATGCACCCGATCAGGCCCTCGGCCTGCGCATGAGCATCTACGCGCCGTTCTACGGCACGCCGGCGCGGACGATCACCGCGACCGCGCGCCTGTCGCAGATGGGCCGGGCCAAGGTGGTGCCGTATTTCCCGCAGCGCCTGAATGGCCGCTACATCATTCGGATCCTGCCGGCGCTGACCGACTTTCCGTCGGACGATGAGCTGGCCGACGCCACCCGCATCAACAAGCTGATCGAGCACGGCATCGCCTTTGCGCCGACCCAGTATTTCTGGGTACACAAACGCTACAAGGGACCGCCGGCCGGACAGACCTCGGTTTACGCCCGCAAGTAGCTTCTGCACGGCGGCGATTTCGGCCTCGAGCGGTGTCGAGGCGCACAAGTGAACTGTTATAGTGCGGCACCCCGTCTGAACCAAGGTTTGCCACGCATGTTCGCGATTACTCGCATCGCCGCCGTCGCTGCGGCATTGGTCTTTGCTCCGGCTGTTCTGGCTGCCGGCGTTTCGAGCCAAGCGCAGTCCATGATCGAACAGGGCCAGCCGGCCGAAGCGCTCAAACTGCTGGACGGCCACATCGACAAGAACCCACAGGACGCCGAAGCGCGTTTTGTGCGCGGCCTGGCGCTGGTCAAGCTTGATCGCAGCAAGGACGCCATCCGCGTCTTCGCTGATCTCACGCGCGACTACCCACAGCTGCCGGAACCGTTCAACAACCTCGCGGTGCTCTATGCCGCCGAAGGCGACTACGAGAAGGCGCGCGACGCACTCGAAGCCGCACTGGCAACGCACCCGAGCTACGCCACCGCCCACGAG
>JALYJV010000030.1 GCA_030775105.1 Pseudomonadota bacterium
ACTGCCGGTCCTGAGCCCGGCGCGTCGCAGCTGATGCAGCAGCGGCAGTCCCGACAGCGGCGAGCGCCCCATGCCGTGCACGAACAGGGCATGCAGGCCACAGACAGATTGCCGGACGGCGGAGGACATCTTCGTATGCGCACTCACGAGTAACGTCGAACCCGAAAAACCTTACGCGGTCTTGCCGTTGCTGGAAAGCAGGCAGAAAAATGCCCTCGCGAGGAGGGCATTTTCGCTTTTGCGTTTGCAGCCGGGATCAGTGACCGCCGCCGTCGAGCGACTTCACCGCCTGGATCATCGCGACCATGACCTTCTGCGCGTCGCCGTAGACGAGGTTGCAGTTGTCGGCGAAGAACAGTTCGTTCTCGACACCCGAGTAGCCCTTGCCCTGGCCGCGCTTGACGACGAAGACCTGCTTGGCCATGTCGACGTTGAGAATCGGCATGCCGTAGATCGGCGAGGTCTTGTTGGTGCGTGCGGCCGGATTCACGGTGTCGTTGGCACCAATGACGATCGCGAAGTCGGCTTCCTTGAACTCGCCGTTGATGTCTTCCATGTCGTAGATGATGTCGTACGGCACGCCGGCTTCGGCGAGCAGCACGTTCATGTGACCGGGCATGCGACCGGCAACCGGATGGATAGCGAACTTCACTTCGACGTCGTTGGCCTGCAGCAGCTTCACGAACTCGAACAGCTTGTGCTGCGCCTGCGCGACGGCCAGGCCGTAGCCCGGAGCGATGATGACCTTGGAGGCATAGCGCATCTGGATGCCGGCATCACCAGCGTCCGTTGGCTTCATGCTGCCCTTAATCTCGCCCTGCTGTTCTTCGCCGGTGGCGCCGAAGTTGGAGAAGATCACGTTGCTGACCGAGCGGTTCATCGCCTTGGCCATCAGCAGCGTCAGCAGCGTACCGGCAGAGCCGACGACCATGCCGGCAATCATCAGCGCCGGGTTGTTCAGCACATAGCCTTCAAGACCTACCGCAAGGCCGGTGAAGGCGTTGTACAGCGAGATCACGACCGGCATGTCGGCGCCGCCGATCGGCATCGTCATCATCACGCCGAAGATCAGCGCTGCGGCAAAGAATGCCACTGTCACGATCGGCGGCGCGTGGCCGTGCATGACAAAGACGATATACCCGCCGATGGCCAGCGTTAACAACATGATCGAGCCATTGATGACCTGGATGCCGGTCATGCGCAGCGTCTTGTTGATGCGGCCATCGAGCTTGGCCCAGGCGATCAGCGAGCCGGACAGCGACACTGCACCGATCAGGCCGCCGATCACGGTGACGACGTAGTGCAGTGTGCCGTGACCGCTGCCGTCAACCGGCGGCGCGGCGAGCAGGACCATTGCAGCGATCGCTGCAGCGGAGCCGCCACCCATGCCGTTGTACAGTGCGACCATCTGCGGCATCGCAGTCATCTCGACCTTCTTGCCGCTCCACCAGGCCCAGCCGACGCCAATCAGCAGCGCGACCAGCGCAACCGCCGCGTTGGTCATCAGGTGCGGCTTGGCCGCCTCATTGACGCCGTAGTAGTAGAGGAAGCTGGCGAGGACCGCGACCAGCATGCCGTAGCCCGCGACGCGGATGCCCGAGGCCGCCGTCACCGGCGAGGACATGCGCTTGAGGCCGTAGATGAAGAGGAAGGACGCGGCGAGCGCGCTGACTTCGATCAGGAGTTGAACATTCATTTGAGCTTTCGTCCCTTACTTGCCCGCGGGCTTCTTGTCGGAGGACTTGAACATCTCGAGCATGCGTTCGGTGACGACGTAGCCACCGGCGGCGTTACCCGCACCGAGCAGCACGCCGAAGAAGCCGATTGCCTGCTCCAGCACCGAGGTGGCGTTGAGCGTGGCGTAGATCGCGCCGACGACGACGATGCCGTGGACGAAGTTCGAGCCGGACATCAGCGGCGTATGCAGGATCGACGGCACGCGGCCGATGATCTCGTAGCCGGTGAAGGCGGCTAGCATGAAGATGTAGAGGGCGACGAAGCCGGTCAGTACAGTGCCTGCGTGTTCCATTTCTATTCCCCTTAGCCTTCCACAGCTTTCTTGGCGGCTTCGTTCTTGATCTCGCCGGCGTGCGTCAGCGCGGACTTGGCGAGGACTTCATCGTTCCAGTCGATGTTGATCGCACCGTCCTTCACGAACAGCTCGATCAGGTTGTACTGGTTCTTCGCGTAGAGCTCGGAGGCGTGCTCGGCGAGCAGCGAAGGCACGTTTAGCGGCGCGTTGATGGTCACCTGACCGATCTGCACCGACTGGCCCGGCTGGGTGTACTCGGTGTTGCCGCCGCCATCCGCGGCGAGGTCGATGATGACCGCGCCGTTTTTCATGCCGTCGACCTGCGCCTTGTTGATCAGCTTCGGCGACGGGCGGCCCGGAATCGCGGCGGTGGTAATGATGATGTCGGCCGCCTGGATGTGCTTGGTGACGACGGCGGCAATCTTGTCCTTCTCTTCCTGCGTTAGCTCACGGGCATAACCGCCTTCACCGCGCGCATCCACACCGGTGTCGATGAACTTGGCGCCGAGCGACTCGACCTGTTCCTTCACTTCCGGACGCACGTCGTAGCCTTCAACCTTGGCGCCGATGCGGCGTGCGGTGGCGATGGCCGACAGACCGGCGACGCCGACACCCATCACGAGGATGGTGCCCGGGCGGATCGAGCCGGTTGCGAAGGTGGTCATCGGCATCATGCGCGCGATGCTGGTCGCGCCGAGCAGCGCGCCGTAGTAACCGGCCAGCGCGGCCTGCGAGGACAGTGCGTCCATCGCCTGGGCGCGGGTGATGCGCGGCACCAGTTCCATCGCCAGCGTCGTGATCTTCTTGTCACGAAGCAGCTTGGTGATATCCGCTTCCTTGTGCGCGTAGACGAAGGACAGCAGGATGCTGCCGTCCTTCATCGCGTTGATCACGTCCGCCGTAGGCGGCTGCACCGATACGACGATGTCGGCATCCGACACCAGACCCTGGGGATTGGCGGCGAACGTGACGTTCTTGAAGGCCGAGTCGGGAATGCGGCTGGCCGCACCGGCTTCGGACTGCATGTGGATTTCGCATCCCAGCTTGGCCAACTTGTCGGCAACGGCGGGAACCATGGCGACGCGCCTCTCGTTGGGGCGTGTCTCCTTGAGCACGGCTATTTTGACCGGCATGTACAACTCCCTGTGCAAAAGCAATACGATGATCGGGACCTGCAGCCCCCCAATGGGCTGCCGACCGTGGGACGCAGAAGTCTAGCGGATGGGCTGAGGAATAACACTCAATTGCGTACTGTGTGGTGCATCCGCATGTGATGGCCGTCGCAGCCACTGCAGCGTGGGTGAGGGCTGGGTGACGCGGCCTGCCGCGCCGTTCCGAAAGCGCCTGATTTGACGTGTTTTCCTCAATTGCCGGTGGCGGCTGTCAGCTCGGCAAGATCGTCCGCCGTTTCGATCAGGCGCTCACGTGCCCGTTCACGCTGCTCGGTGGTCAAGGTCGGGGCAAGCTCGGCAAACAGCGCCAGCCATTGCGCCCGGTCGGCCGCGAACACCTTTTTCTGTTCGTCCGTCCACAACGCTTCACCGTCAAGCAACAGGCCGGTCAGCGCAGGGCAGAAATCGGCGGACTGACGCTGTTCGAGGATCGTCGCCAGCTCGGCGCGCCGGCGCTGGCGATAGGCCAGCCACGCGGGCGCAATCGAAGGCCTCGCGTTGTTCCGTTCGCGCAGCTGCGCCTGCTGCTCGGGTGTCAATGCGCCGAGGTTGCGACGCAGGGATTTCTCCAGCGCCTTGAGATTGAATTTGCGGACCACGGCGTCACTCGGCTCGATCTGCTCTTCGCGGAACTCGTCGATGTCTTCATCGACGGTTTCGAGGAGGTCCGCAACCTGCTCGTCGCTCAGGCTAGCCCCGAGCGTGCAGGCCAGCGGCGCAAGGCGAACGACCACGCGGTTGATACTTTGCGTGAAGCGCGCGGTCAACGCGCCGATCTGTTCCGCCGGCATCGGCGTGTCAACGGCCGCTGCGAGCTGACGCAGCTCGGCAATCCATAGCGGCAGTTCCTCCTGCCGGTGCCAAAGCCAGGCTTCGGCAAAGCCGGCGTTGAAGCGCGCGGTCTGCTCATCGGTGAGGGAGACGTAACGGCTGACCTGCCAGCGCGCAAACCAGTCGAGTCGCTCATAGGCAAAGCGCGCTGCGCTGCAGGCACCGAGGAAAGCGCTGATGCACAGCAACAGCCCCGCCAGAGCAAGCGCTCTGGCGGGACGTATGGATGGGGTGGCGAACGCGTCCCGGTTCATGGCCGCGCCCGATTGCCGCGATCAGCCGAAATGGCAGACGTAATCGACCGTGTCCAGGGCTTCGATGTCGAACCAGGAATCGCCCGGTACGGCAAAGGTCTGGCCGGCGCCGTACGCGGTCCAGTCGCTGGCGCCCTTGAGCTTCACCCGGCAGTTGCCGCCGGTGATCTCCATCTGCTCAGGCGCGCCGGTGTTGAAGCGCAGCGACGACGGCAAGATCACGCCGACACTCTTGCGTGTGCCGTCGGCGAACAGCACTGTGTGGCTCACGCACTTGCCGTCAAAGTAGACATTGGCCTTCTTGACGACGGAGACACCGTTGAACTGGGGATCAAACTGGGACATTAGTAAATCTCAACCATTTGGAAGTCAGCTTTAGAAGCGCCGCAATCCGGGCAGGTCCAGTCTTCGGACACATCGGCCCAGGCGGTGCCGGGGGCAATGCCATCGTCAGGGGCGCCCGTCGCCTCGTCATAGACGTAGTCACAGATCAGGCAGCGCCATTTCTTGTACTGCATCGAAAGCTCGTCCGAATCAAAAAAATGGGGCCGAATGTTACCCCAAGCCCGCCGTTATCAGCGCTGGTTTCGGCTGAAAATGCCGGCAAACAGGCAAAAAAAAGGCCGGACGAGGGCGTCTGGCCTTAGAAACCCGGATGTTGGGGGGCAAACCGGGTTAGGGGATCGGCTCGTCTGGCCGGGCTGACGGGGGGATCAGGGGGATCCGGCCAGACGATGGGTGAACAATAGGCTTCCCCGCGATGAGTAACTGGAATGGATGACGCGAGGCGGAACGCGGCAGACAAGCGGTGCCGCACCTTCAAATCCGCGCCTCGCAGCGTCGTTATCTGTCCATCCGTATGAGCGGATATACTGCGAATCCGCTTCTGAAACCCTGCTCGCCGTGCCATGAAACTGCATCCCGTCTACAGCCGAATTGAGGCGCTGCTGCGTGAGCGCATTCTGGTCATCGACGGTGCGATGGGCACGATGATCCAGCGCTACAGGCTCGAGGAAGTCGACTACCGCGGCGCGCGCTTTGCCGACTGGGCGTCCGACCTCAAGGGCAACAACGATCTGCTGGTGCTGACCCAGCCGGACATCATCCGCGCGATCCATGGCGAATATCTGGCTGCCGGCGCGGACCTGATCGAAACCAACACCTTCAACGCCCAGACGATCTCGTTGCACGACTACCGCATGGAGTCGCTGGCGTATGAACTGAACCTGGAAGCGGCGAAACTGGCGCGCCAGGCGGCCGACGAGTGGACGCAGAAAACACCGGAGCGTCCGCGCTTTGTCGCCGGCGCGCTGGGACCGACCAGCCGCACCTGCAGCATCAGCCCGGACGTCAACGATCCCGGCGCACGCAATGTCACCTACGACGAACTGGTCACGGCCTATGTCGAGCAGATCCGCGGCCTCGTCGACGGCGGCGCCGATGTGCTGCTGATCGAAACGATCTTCGACACGCTGAACGCCAAGGCGGCGATCTTCGCGTGCGAGACGTACTTTGAAATGACGGATGTGCGTCTGCCGGTGGTCATCTCCGGAACGATCACCGACGCCTCCGGCCGCACCCTGTCCGGCCAGGTCACCGAGGCGTTCTGGAATTCGGTCTCGCATGCGAAGCCGCTCGCGATCGGTCTGAACTGCGCGCTCGGCGGCAAGGACATGCGTCCGTACATCGCTGAGCTGTCGCGCGTCGCCGATTGCTTCGTGTCCTGCTATCCGAACGCCGGTTTGCCGAACGCGTTCGGCGAGTACGACGAGACGCCCGATGAAACCGCTGCGATCATCCGCGAATTCGCCAGCAGCGGCCTCGTCAACATCGTTGGCGGCTGCTGCGGCACGACGCCGCCGCATATCAACGCGATTGCCAAAGCCATGGCCGGCATCACGCCGCGCGAGCCAGCGCAGCCGGAAAAGATCTGTCGTCTCGCCGGCCTCGAGCCGCTCAACCTGACGAATGATCTGAACTTCATCAACGTCGGCGAACGTACCAACATCACCGGCTCGGCCAAGTTCCGCAACCTGATCAAGGAAGGCGACTACACGACGGCGCTTGCGGTTGCTCGCCAGCAGGTTGAAGCCGGTGCGCAGATCATCGACGTCAACATGGACGAGGGCATGATCGATGGCGTCGCCGCGATGGATCGCTTCCTCAAGCTGATTGCCAGCGAGCCCGACATCTCGCGCGTGCCGGTGATGATCGACTCCTCGAAGTGGGAGGTCATCGAAGCCGGGCTCAAGTGCGTGCAGGGCAAACCGATCGTCAACTCGATCTCGATGAAAGAGGGCGAGGAAAAGTTCATCAAGGAAGCACGCCTGTGCCGCAAGTACGGCGCGGCCGTCGTCGTCATGGCCTTCGACGAACAGGGCCAGGCCGACAATCTCGAACGGCGCAAGACAATCTGCGCGCGGGCTTACAGGATTCTCGTCGAGCAGGTCGGCTTCCCGCCCGAGGACATCATCTTCGACCCGAACATCTTCGCGGTCGCGACCGGCATTGCCGAACACAACAACTACGGTGTCGATTTCATCGAAGGCACACGCTGGATCAAGCAGAACCTGCCGGGCGCGATGATCTCAGGCGGCGTGTCGAACGTGTCGTTCAGCTTCCGCGGCAACAACGCGGTGCGCGAATCGATTCACTCGGTGTTCCTGTACCACGCGATCAAGGCGGGCATGGACATGGGCATCGTCAATGCCGGCGCGCTGGTCGTCTACGATGATCTCGATCCGGAACTGCGCGATCGCATCGAGGACGTGATCCTCAACCGCCGCGAAGACGGCACCGAACGTCTGCTCGAGATCGCCGAGAAGTTTCGTGGGGACGGGCAAAAGCAGGAAGTCGCCGACGAAGCCTGGCGCAGCCTGCCGGTGCGCGAGCGCATCAAGCACGCGCTGGTCAAGGGCATCGACGCGAACGTCGAAGCCGACACCGAAGAGCTGCGCGCCGAGCTGTCCGCCGAGGGTAAGCGCCCGATCGAAGTGATCGAAGGTCCGCTGATGGACGGCATGAACGTCGTCGGCGATCTGTTCGGCGCCGGCAAGATGTTCCTGCCGCAGGTCGTGAAGTCGGCGCGCGTGATGAAGAAGGCGGTCGCCTACCTGATTCCGTACATCGAAGCCGAGAAGAAGCCGGGCGACGTGCAGAAGGCCAAGGGCAAGATCGTCATGGCAACGGTCAAGGGCGACGTGCATGACATCGGCAAGAACATCGTTGGCGTCGTGCTCCAGTGCAACAACTATGACGTCGTCGATCTCGGCGTGATGGTGCCGCCGCAGAAGATTCTCGACACCGCGATTGCCGAGAAGGCCGACATCATCGGCCTGTCCGGCCTGATCACACCTTCGCTCGACGAGATGGTGCATCTGGCCAAGGAAATGAAGCGCCAGAATTTCCAGATCCCGCTGCTGATCGGCGGTGCGACGACGTCACGCGCACACACCGCGGTGAAGATCGATCCGCAGTATCCGCACGGCGTGGTCTGGGTCAAGGATGCATCGCGTTCGGTGCCGACTGCAGCAGCGTTGCTGTCGGCCGAGCTCAAGCCCAAGCTGCTCGCCGATGTGAAGGCGGACTACGACAGCATCCGCGAACGTCACGCCAACAAGGACCGTTCGGAAAAGTATCTGCCGCTCGCCGCCGCGCGTGCGAACAAGACCAGGATCGACTGGACAGCGAACCGGCCCTTCAAACCACGCATGCTGCTGCAGCAGGACAAGGATGTCTGCGACGGGCCAGCTTGCGATCACAAGCACCATGCGCATGCGACGCAGCATGTGAAGGTGTTCAAGGACTATCCGATTGCCGAGCTGCGCGAGTTCATCGACTGGCAGCCGTTCTTCATCTCCTGGGAGCTCAAGGGCCGCTATCCGGACTTGCTCAACAATCCGGCCAGCGGCGAAGCCGCGCGCAAGCTGTTTGCCGATGCGCAGCAGATGCTTGATCAGATCATTGCCGAGAAGTGGATCACCGCGAGCGGCGTGTTCGGTCTGTTTCCGGCTGCACAGGTCGGTGATGACGACGTCGAGATCTACGCCGACGAGGCGCGTGGCACTGTGCTTGGAAAACTGCATTCGCTGCGCCAGCAGGGCGAACACCGTGAAGGTGTGCCGCATCGCTGTCTTGCCGATTTCGTTGCACCGAAGGACAGCGGCCTGCACGACTATGTCGGCGCGTTTGCCGTCACCGCCGGTCTCGGCTGTCATGAGAAAGTCATGGCGTTCAAGAAGGCCAATGACGACTACAACGCAATCCTGCTCGAATCGCTCGCGGACCGCCTGGCCGAAGCCTTCGCCGAGCGCATGCACCAGCGCGTGCGCAAGGAATTCTGGGGCTATGCGGCCGACGAGCATCTCGACAACAGCGCGCTGATTGACGAGAAGTATCTGGGCATCCGTCCGGCACCGGGTTATGCCGCTTGCCCGGAGCACACCGAGAAGCAGACGATCTGGACGCTGCTCGATGTCGAAGCCAACACCGGCATGCAGTTGACCGAAAGTATGGCGATGTGGCCGGGCGCGTCGGTCTCCGGTTGGTACTTCGCGCATCCACAGGCGCAGTACTTTGTCGTCGGCCGCATCAACAAGGAACAGGTTGCCGACTACGCCAGGCGCAAGGCCTGGGATCTGCAGACCGCCGAGAAATGGCTGGCGCCGAATCTTGGCTACGAACCGGAAGATTGACGCAGGCGCGAAAGTCTTCGCGCCCTCGATCGCTCGTCGTCAAATGCGGACCGCAGTGCCTGCGCGCATGCCGGCAATTGTGGCCAGCCGCTTGAAGTTACTGGGGTGTGCATGACTACAATCGGGATATATGACCAAGATCCCCCCTCGCAAGACCGGCAATACCGAATGGCTGGAGCCGCCGCAATGGTGGAAGAAGGTTCGCCCTCTGCGCTGGCTCGGTGGCTTGGCGCTGATCCTGCTGCTGTACAGCTGGCTGGGGCCGGATAGCGAGAAGGATTCGAAGCAAGCCGAGGTTGTGGCCGTCGCGACGACGCAGGCCGCGGCGTTTGACAACAGTGACCTCGTCAGCACACCCGCACCGACCGAAGTTCCTGCGCCGGTAGCGACCGCCGAAGCTGCGAGACCGACACCGCCTCCGGCAACGCCAACAGCCATTCCGACGGCAATGCCGACAGCAAGCGCTACCCCGGTCGCGGCATCTTCAACGCCTGCTGCAACTGCCGCAGCAGCAGTCACTGAAGCCAGCACCGACAAGGCGACCGACCAGGTCGAGTCGGACGAGAGCTTCGTCTTCGAAGAAGAAGAGGTGGATCCGAACAGCCCCGAGGAGTCCGAGCTGGCGGAGTTCACCGGCATTGCCGACGATCCAGTGCGTCTGGTCGGTACGTTCAGAAGCTACGCCAGCGTCGACGCCGTGGTGTTCGAACTGGAGCGCGCGGGCTTCAAGCCGATCATGGAATCGTCGAATGCGCGACCCCGCGAAGGTGTTCCGCCGCGTGACTTGACGACCGTTACGGTCAGCCAGTTCCGTCACTGGAGTGTAGTTGGCAAGCTGACCCTGCAGTTCTTCAATGATCGTCTGTACCAGTCCGAGTTCGAGCCCGACGATCCGGCGACCTATGCCAAGGCGCAGCGCCGTGAGCTGCCGCAGGTGAAGTCGGAAAGATCCGGTCGCGCGGTCTGGGTCGGCGGCAATCTGCGGATCGCCAGCAGCCTCGATCTAGCGGTCAGCGAAGTGGGCAAGAAGCTGCAGTCGCGGCCCTTCCTGCTATGGCAGGACCGCCGCATCGTGCGGCAGCGCGATGAGTGGGATCGTCGCTTCGCGCTGGCGTCGGCGAAGAAGAAAAACTAAGCGCGGTGCACAAATGAATCGGGCTGCTGTGTAGATAACACAGCAGCCCGAATGTAACGCTTGCGGCGGACTGGTGGCCTGTAACAGAGGCATCGGTAGTGAGCATGACCGATGGATCGTGAGTCGAGGCAAGGCGGGAGGAGGAGTCATAGCCGTAGCTATGACGACGACGAGCAACGCCGCATCGGCGCGCGAGACGCGGTCAGGCGCTAGCGAATCCTCTGTTACAGGCCACTAGTGATGATGGCCGCCGGCGCCGTGCACGTGGCCGTGGGCCAGTTCTTCTTCAGAGGCTTCACGCACTTCAACGACTTCAACGTCGAAGTTCAGCTGCTCGCCGGCCAGCGGATGGTTGCCATCGACGGTGACCATGTCGCCGGCCACTCGGGTCACGACCACACGCATCGGGCCATTGCCGCCGTCGGCCTGGAACGACATGCCGACCTTGATGTCCTTGATGCCCTGGAACGCGCGGCGAGGTACATCCTGGATCAGTGACTTCTCGCGTTCGCCGTAGCCTTCTTTCGGTTCAACCTTGACCACCAGCTTGTCGCCCGCCTTCTTGCCGACCAGCGCATTCTCAAGCCCGGGAATGATGTTCCCGCCACCGGCCAGATAGGCGAGAGGCTCATTGCCGCTGGAGCTGTCGAGTACTTCGCCCGTCGCGTTGGTGAGCGTGTAGTGGATCAGGACGACACGCTGATTGGCGATTTCCATGAAGATTTCCGTCTGTTCATCTGTTTGGGGCGCGCATGCTATCAAAACACCCCGATAAAGCCCCACCAGATCTTCGCCCCCCGCATGGCAACGTTTTACCGCCTTGCCGCATCCAAGGACAGTCGGGGGGCATTCCGGGGGTGACGATTCGTGATTATAAATATATTTATTTGTCTTTATGCAATAA
>JALYJV010000031.1 GCA_030775105.1 Pseudomonadota bacterium
CTCCTCGCCATAGCGGTGCTATGACTCGTCGTCGCGCCTTGCCGGACACGAAAACCCCTCGGCGACTTCATCTACATATCTGCGGGACAGGACACCAAGCATGATCAAGCTCTCGCAGGACCGCACCAAATCACTCCTTGCGATTCACGGCTGGTCGGCCGTTTCGCTGGGCCTGCTGCTGTATGCCGTGATCCTGACCGGCGTCGCGTCGGTGTTCTCGGAAGAGATCGGCGACTGGTCGAGCCCGCTGTCCGGCGAAGTGCAGAACGCCTTCCCGCCTGGCATCGACGCCATGATCCGCGGCCTGGGCGACAGCGTCGATCCGCGGTATCACGAAGAAGTGTTCTTCTTCCCGCGCGCCGGCGACCGTCTTTATGCGTTCTTCCACAAGCATGAGCTTGATGAAGACGGCGAACCGCGCGAGCGTGGCGTTGCAGCCGAGTTCGATCCGCGCAGCGGCGAGATCATCGAGCGCCGCGAGGGCACTGATGAAGAAATCGAGGAAGGCGACGAAGCCAATGCCCTCGCCCATTTCATGGTCGACCTGCACGTGCGTCTGCATCTACCGAATCCCTGGGGCCTGCTGCTGACCGGTGTGCTCGGCCTGGCGATGCTCGTCGCCGCGGTGACCGGCTTCGTCATCCACCGGCATCTGATCCGCGAGCTGTTCACGCTGCGGCGGCGCGGCGACAAGTTGCTGACTGCGCGTGACACGCACGTGATCGCCGGTACCTGGAATCTGCCGTTCGCGTTCATCCTTGCGTTCACCGGCAGCTACTTCAGCTTCGGCACCGCCTTCGGCATTCCGGTGATGGCCGTGGTCGCCTTCGGTGGCGACCAGGACAAGATGATCGAAACCGTCATCGGCAATCCACCGGCGGTCGACGAAACTCCGGCGGTCATCTCCGATCTCGATGCAATGATCGCCGACGTGCGTCAGCGTGGCGGCGGTGCTGAACTGTCCTTCGTGCAGATCGAACACTGGGGCCGCGCCGATGCGCGCGTCACGATGTTCATGAACTACCGCGACGGCGAGCTGTTCGGACCGAACTACGTCTACGACGGTGCTACCGGACAGTTCAAGTACAGCAAGCCTGGCCTGGGTTTGCAGCCATCCGCCGGCGGTGCGCTGTTTGAACTGATGGCACCGCTGCACTTCGGCAACTTCGCCGGTGTGTTCTCCAAAGCCGTGTGGTTTGCGCTCGGCTTCGCCGGCGCCTACGTCACGATCACCGGCCTGCTGCTGTGGACCACGCGCCGCCAGGAACAGCCGGGCTGGTCCAAACTGGCACGTGCGACGCACTGGATGGGCTATGGCCTGCCGCTCGCGCTGACCGTTGCTGCCTGGGCCTATTTCCCGGCGCGCCAGCTCGGCGCATCCGTCAACAGCGTGATGATGACGAGCTTTCTCGTCACCGCCGTCATCGCCGCCGTCATTGCCGTACGCATGGCGCGCACCGAATCCATCAAGCGCGTGCTGCTCGGCGCGACCGGTGTCAGCCTGATCGCGCTGCCACTGATCCGCCTGCTGTGCGGCGGCTCCGGCTGGGCAGATGCCTTCGGCAGTGGTCTGCATACGGTGATCGCGATGGACATCGCCCTCGCTGCCGGCGGGGTGCTGTGCCTGCGCAACCTGCGCGGGCAGGCCGCCGTCGCCGCGAGCGCAATCGATGAGGGCGACGACGAAGACGACGACGCCATTGACGCGCCAACACGCAGTGCAGGCCAGGCATGAGCACCTACACCTGGGCAGTAGTCGCGCTGGGTGTCAGCCTGTTGCCGCTGATCCTGATCGCCTTGCGCGACCCCAAGCGCCTGCGCAGCCTGCGTGACCGGCGCGCGCCGAGCAGCAGCAGCGCGCGTCGCGCAATGAGCGCGGTGACCCTCATGCCCGGCCTCGCGCTGTGTGTAATCGGCGAATGGCCGGCATTCCTGATCTGGCTCGGCGGCGTCACCGCCGGCGGCTGGATATTCGTCATGTGGCTGGCACGCAGTGCGGTGCCCGGCCCGCAGTAGCCTCGCCGTACCCCCAGCCGATCTACAGCGGCTCAAAGCAGCGCCCGCGCCACTACGCAGGAAGCCTGCACCAGCTGACGCAGGCGTTCCCGCGCCGATCCGACCTCTGCAGGGCTTGTCATCCAGCGCCATCCTGCGCGGGCCAGACGAAGACCAGCTTGCTCGGTTCTCCAGCGCGCAGCGACAGCGCGTGCGCCTTGTCCTCGCCATTCAGGGCTGCCTTGACCGTGTACTCGCCGCTCGGCAGATTCACCAGCATCATCGGCCCTTGCGCGACGGTGTCGAGACGCAGCGTGCCGCTGGCGTCGACGATCTGCACGGCGACGCCGGCCGTGAACATGCCGCGGCCATCGGCAGCGCGTTCGGCAAAGGTCAGCGTCAGCGGATATGACGGGCTGATCTCGCGCATTGCCTGCGCTTCAGCCGCGCCTATGCCACCCATCCGATAATTGATTGCGCCATAGGTCTGTTCGGGCGGGATTGAGCCTGGGGCCACCGCTGGTGCAGAAACGAGAGCAGCAGCCATCGCCACGCCGGCGTACAGGGTGCCAACCACGACGGCAAGCGACGCCAGGCTTGCATGGCGGCGTTTCGGGTTCTGTCTTTGCATGACACTTCTCCTGTGAGCGCGCCGCCGCGGTCATGCCGCAGCGCGGCGCATCACAGACAGTGCCCGCGGTGTGCCTGAAGTTGTGCTGAAAACGCAGCGTTCAGCGCTGGCTCAGCGCCGCGGCCAGCATCCGATCCAGCCCATTGCCAGCTACGGCGTTCAGCCTATTCGCGGCAGTGCGCCACATCGTCGCCGGCGACCTGTGGCGGCAATACGCGGTTGCTGGCGAGGCGCCCCTGCAGCGCGAGCAAACAGGCGGGGTAGTTGGTGATGATGCCGTCGACGCCGATGTCGATCAGGCTCTGGATCTCGGCGTTGCTGTCGGCCGTCCATGGCACGACCTGCTTGCCCAGGCCCTGCGCGAGCTGCACGGTCAGCGCATTCAGATCGGGCGAGCCAAACTCGGGGGCGATGATCTCGTGCAGACCGACCGCTGCGACCGCGAGGCTCAGCGTCGCGCCGACCGGCGTCAGGTACAGCGTGCGTATCGACGGATCAAGCAGCTTGATCAGCTGGATCGCAAGCGGATTGAAGGATTGCACGATGATGCGATCCGCAATGCCGCTCGCGTGAATCTCACCGACCAGCAACTGCGCCGTCTTCAAGCCGTCTACGGTGACGCCGCCGAGGCTGTCGAAGCTGATCTTGACCTCGATCGTCACGGTCGGCGCGTAGACACCGCTGAACGTCGCCGCATAGGCGAACAGCTCCGCCGCGGTCGGCACCTGCACGCCCGTACCGCGCAGCGGATGCGCGAGCATCTCGTCAGGCCGCGTCGTTGGCTGGCCAGGTGAGAACCAGTAGGCGGCGTCGCACTCAAGCAGATCGGCGTAACTGATGTCGGCAACGGCACCGCTGCAGTCGGTCGTCCGGTCGAGTGTGTCATCGTGCATCAGCACCAGCACGTCGTCGGCAGTGCGCAGCAGATCGGTCTCGAAGTCATCGACGCCCATGCGCGCCGCGTTCTCGTAGGCCGGCATGGTGTTCTCGGGCGCGTAGGCCGCGCCGCCGCGATGTGCGGACACGTACGGCACGGCGACGTACGAAGCCGGCGGCGGAAAACCGGAGCCACCGCCCGTACCATCCGGCGCGCTCGACCCGCTGCAGGCCACGAGCAGACCGATGCCCGCGAGTGACGCGTGCCGCAATATGCGGATCATCGCGCTGCTCCGCCGGCAGCGTCGCTGAGCCAGACCGGCGCCAGATACGCCACCGACTCGCCGCCCGGTTCATGCACGCGCACCGCGTACCAGCGCGTCGTGCCCAGCTCGACGGGCAGATCAAAATGCGCCGAGCTGCCGGTGATGACCGGAAACTCGGCACCATCGCTCGTGAACAGGTGGTACTCGCCGACAAACGGCGTACCGTCCGCCTGCGTCATCGACACATCGAGCGCGACAGCGCCGGCCGCTGCCTGGCACTCCAGCTGCGCACCCATCGGCGCCTGATGATCGACCTTCAGATTGGCACGCAGGTGTCGTCCCGGCGACAGCGCGTAGGTGCGGCGCGCAAGCCAGGCTTCGCGGAAACCCGCTTCGTCGAGCGAGGATGCGATCGTGACCGTCTTGGCCCGCGTCTCTGCGCCGTACTCCAGACCATGTTCATCTTCAGAGCCGACCGGCGACAGTCGCCAACCGCTGTCGAGCGCCTTGATGTACTCGTCCAGATAACGGTCGTCGCCGTTGCCGGTGTTGTACAGCTCCATGCCGAACATGCGCTCGACAGCCGAGGGCACCAGCGTGAAGTCGTTCCAGTTGCAACCCGGATCGCTGTCCGACAGGCATTTGTCCGACGGGTGATTGAAGTGCGCGAGGCCATCGCCGCCGCCACCGAACGGCACCGGCGCGGTGATGCTGCCACCGAGACCGATCGCATCCGGATCGCGACCGAACCACTGCCAGAACGTCTCCATCGTCACCAGATAGCCCAGATCGGTCTTGGCGTTGGAAAAATTCTTCGAGAAATAGACATTGATGTGGCCGAAGCGATCCGAGGTCCACTCGAAGCCGCGGATCGCGAGAAAGTCCGGCGTGCTGATCTCGCCGGCCTGGTTCGCGGTGCTCTGCCACTTGATCAGTGCATCGACCGACGGCGTCAGGCAGGTCAGCAGGCCATCGGGCGTCGTGAAGCAGTCGTTGCCGAGCGAAATGAAGACCCCGGTATCGAGAGAATCCGAATGATCGCTGCCACCGACAAAACTGAAACCGGCATCGCGAACCTGCGCGTAGAAATCGGCCGGAATCGAGTGGATGTCGCCGTCCGAGTACGAACTGTGCTCGTGCATCGTGCCTTCGTAGTGGCGCAGGCTGTCGACAACCGGGCCGTCATACGCGGCACATTTCGGCGTTCCGGTTTCCGGCTGCGGCGCTGCGGAATCCGTCGATGTCGATGATCCACAGGCAGACAGCATGCCGACCGCGAAGCCGGCAATGAGCAAACGTGACATTCGAGACTCCCCCCGTCTTCTGATGATGCCAGCGCATGAACCGCACTCAGACTTTCCAGACGACCTGATGCAGATGGCTGGCATTGCGCAGTTTGGTATGCGCCTCGACATAACGCCAGTTCGCGCCCACATCGGCGAGCAGGCGATCGAAACCGCGCGGCGTGTGCACCGCCGTGTTGCGCGCAAGCTGGCTGCGCGCCGAGACCTCGAAACGGTCAATCTCCGCCGGCACGCCGGTCGGCGGGCCGTCCTCGGCAGCGTCGACCGCGTAAGTCGTGCCCACAATCCGGCCGGCTTCGACGGCGTACTCGATGAAGCTGTAACGCCGCTGCTGCGCAGCGCTCCAGACCTGCTGGCCGGAGAAGCTGCGCATGCTGACCCCGCCGGCGCCGCCACAGACCTGGGTGTAGCCGAACGGCAGCGGCAGGCCCAGGCCCATTGGCTTCGACCGCTGGTAGCCGTGGTCGTGACCGACCAGCAGCAGGTCGACGCCATAGAGCAGCATGATGTGTTCTTCCAGCGCGATGAGGGTCGGATTGGCCGGGCTGCGGCCCTCTTCATCGGTCCAGATCGTGAAGTGCTGCAGGAAGACGATGAAGTCGATCTCGCCCGCGGCGCGACGCAACGCGGCCAGCGCCAGATCGGTCTCGATGCGCAGCAGCTCCTCGGGCAGTGTGCCGTCGCTGATCAGCGCACCGCCGCTCGACACCATGAAATGCACGCGCTCGTAGTCGAAGCTGTAGAACGTCCCACGGCCAGGCTGACTGAAGCGCGTCCGGAACGCCGCGCCGTTGCCGTCCTTGTCCTCGTGGTTACCCGGACAGCACAGGGTCGGCACGCGCGCCAGCAAATGTTCGGTCTGGTCGAACCACTGATCCCAGACCGGTTGATCGCCATTGGCATACGACAGATCGCCGGCAATCAGCACGAAGTCGCTGCCGCGCGCGAGGATGCCGTCGCGCACAGCGCGCGAATATTCGCTCGTGCCGTGGTCGCCGAAATGCGCGAAGCGGAAAGCACCGCGCGGTTGCGGCTGCAGCGCGAACTCCACAGATGCCGCTTCGCCGTTGCGCACGCGGTAGCGCAGCGGCAAGGCCGGATCGAAGTCGGTCAGCTGCGCACGATGGGTGATGACCGGACTGTCGAACGCGGTTTCCTGGGTCGCAGTGGCGCGCTTGTCGAACGCAGCGCCCTGACCGTATTCGACGACGCCTTCCAGCGCTTCGGCGCCGTCAGTAAACCAAGTGATCGCACGCGTCGTGTGCGGGTCGGAGGTCCAGCTGACGTGTATGCCGCGAGGCGCGGCACCGGCGCCAGCCGGATCCGCGGCAGTCGATCCGCTGTCCGAACAGCTCGACAGCCACGGCGGCACAAGCAGGCCCGAACCTGCCTGCAGAAACTGACGGCGTTTGATCATTGCGATGACTCAGTGAGATGCGCTGGTCACGACGCGGCATGCCGCATCGCGCCCCCCGGAACTGCTAGCGCTGAGGAGGCTATTTCAAGTCCGTGACATGCGGATGACTCCGGCCCGGTCAGCCTGCAGCGCGGCCGACGAATCCGGCTGCCGGTTCTGGCCGGCTGCGTCCGGTGCGGCCATGCCGGCGCGCTGCTGCAGCTTGAAACGTCGGCAGCTGAAGGCGGGCCGACCGACCGGCAACCGCAGCTTTGACCCTGATTCCAACCGAAAAATTGCCGGTGATGCGACCCGGTCTTCGATCCGCAAGTCAGCGACCCGAAGCAATCCGATTCGGCTCTCCAACACGTACTGCGCCCCGCAGCGAGCATGAGGTTTGTTCGCCATATGCTTGAAAGTTAGTCACTATTGAGCCTAGAGTAAGCTCGTAACAGGCTGCGAAGGGACGTGCCTGCTTCAAGCGCTTTCGGCAGGAGCAACAATCATTTTTCGCATCGCCCATCGGCGATGCGTGCCGCAATCCGCACCCATCGTCTGCATTCGTGATCCTGTTGCGCTTGTCTGCCGCGCACCGTGGCTGCAACGGTGTCTTGGGGATACTTGTTTCGATGAACAGGATGGGGACCATGCAACAGAATCGTGATTTCACCAGGGGCGCGCGCCGCTGGTTGTTCGCCGCCGCTTATGCTGCGCTGGCTTCGCTGTCGCCAAGCGCGATGGCGCAGGTGGCCAACTGCGGCACCTTCCAGAGCCAGACCCTGTTGCCAATCAGTGGTGACTCGGTGACGGCAACGCCGACCATCACGAGCCCTTGCGTCGGTTGCGCCGTGCTCAATCCAGCTCTGGCGATCAATTCGAATGTCGACGACTACGCGACACTGACCCGCGGTCTCGGCGTATTCGGCGGGATTTCGCTGCGCGTCCGCAACCCGGCCACGCTCTACCCGGCGAGTCGCGCCGTCGGCATCGTCGTCGAAGGCCCGGCGGAACTGCTGTCCGCGGACCTGCTCGCCGAGATCCAGGTCAATACCTATCTCGACGGCGCCGCCCGCGACACCACCACCGACTTCCCCGGTCTGCTGGCACCGCTGCTGGATCTCAGCGCGCTGACACTGATCCCCGGCGAATCGAAGCGCCTGCTGGCTTTCCGCGCCAACAACAGCTTTAACGAGATTGAGCTGCGCCTGCCGTCGACCGTCACGCTGCTGTCCGAACTGCGCATGTACGCGGCTTGTGTCGGTCCGTCGTCGACGACAGACATCGACAACGATGGCGATCCGGACAACGCCGACAACTGCCCGACCGTCGTCAACGAAAACCAGGCCGACACTGACGGCGATGGCGTCGGCAATGCCTGCGACAACTGCCCGACCGCCGCCAATGCCAACCAGGCCAATCTCGACGCCAACTTCACCGGCGGCGACGCCCTCGGCGACGCCTGCGATACCGACGACGATGCCGACGGCGATCTGGATACCGCCGACAACTGCCCGCGGGTCGCCAACGCCGACCAGGCCAATGCCGATGGCGATGCCTTCGGCAACGCCTGCGACATCCCGCCCCTGGATGGCGACGGTGACGGCGATCCGGACAGCGCCGACAACTGCCCGACCGTGGCGAATGCCAACCAGGCGGATACCGATAACGACGGTATTGGCGACGCCTGCGACAACGCCGGCAATCGCAGCTGCGGCACCAGCGGCGCGCATCAGTTCCGCCCGCTGCTGCTGCCGGACGCTTCGACACTGGCGATCATTGAGCAGATCTGCGCGCTGTGCACGATCAACGACCAGGACAATGCGATCAACCCGAACCCGAACGACTACGCGACACTGCTGCGACCGGTCGGCGCGCTGACCGGTACCGCGGCACTGCGGGTCCGCAGCATCAATACCGTATTCCCGGCCGGTCGCGAGGCCGCGCTGATCATCGAGGACCCGGCCGATCTGCTGTCCGCCGATCTGCTCCCGCAGCTGCAGGTCAACACCTATCTCGGTGCAGCGTTGCGCCAGACCAATCAGGTGGAAGTCGGCGTGCTGCCGCCGCTGCTGGACCTGGATCTGCTCGAACTGTTCGGCGAGGGTGGCCGCAAGCTGCTGGTCTTCAATACCACGCAGTCCTTCGATGGCATCGAGCTGAAGCTGCCGTCGACTGTGACCGCGTTGTCTGAAGTCCGCGTCTACAACGCCTGCGTCGAGATTCCGGGCATCGAGCCGCCGGAACCGCAGGAATGCCCGCCGGTGGCCAGCCCGATACCGCCGGGGTATTGCACGCTCGATGATGATGGCGACGGTCGCGTCAATGAACTCGACAATTGCCGGAACATCGCCAACGCCAACCAGATCGATTCCGACGGCGACGGCATCGGCGACGCCTGCGAGAATTCTGCAACGACGGACAATGATGGCGATGGCGTCCCGAACGGCACTGACAACTGCCAGACCATCCGCAATGCCAATCAGGCCGACCGCGATAGCGACGGCATCGGCAATGCCTGCGATGCCTCACCGAACGGCCCGGACCCTGACGGCGACGGCCGCGGCAGTGCGATCGATAACTGCCCCAACGTGTCGAATGCGAACCAGGCCGACAGTGACGACGACGGCGTCGGCGATGCCTGCGACGACCAGAACACACCTGACGGCGACAACGACGGCGCTGCGGACGATGTCGACAACTGCCCGACGGTCGCCAATGCCAGCCAGGCCGACAGTGACGGCGACGGCATCGGCGATGCCTGTGACGACCAGAGCAATGGCCCGGACGGCGATGGCGACGGCATTCCGGACACCATCGACAACTGCCCGACCGTGGCCAGCACCAACCAGACCGACACCGACGGCGATGGCATCGGCGATGTCTGCGACAGCACACCGGGAACCGGCTCCGGCGCTCAGGATCTGGTGCCTGATGGGTTCCAGTTCTCGCGCCAGCCCGGCGCTCCGGTCAGTACTCAGCTAACCAGCGAGTTCGTACGCATCACCGGCATCAATGCACCGACCGTGATTGCAGTCAGTGGCGGCAGCTACAGCATCGACGACGGCGAGTTCACGACGGCGCAGGGAACAATCCGCAGCGGCGAACTGGTGCGCGTCCGTCATGTGTCGAGCGCAGCCTACGCGACAGCGACCATGACGACGCTGACCATCGGTGGCGTCACCGGACGCTTCGAATCGGTCACGGCCAACACTCCAGCCGACGATGGTGGTGGTGCGCTCGGCGGCCTGTGGCTGCTCGCCGCTGCGGCGCTGTGGCGGCGGCGCAGCGCGCTGCATCTGCGCTAAGCACCGTTC
>JALYJV010000032.1 GCA_030775105.1 Pseudomonadota bacterium
ATGATGACCTTGTCGCGTCGCTGGCTGAATACCAGGCCGAGCAATGCCTCAGAGCGACCGTAGGCATAGCTGCCGGCCGTGTCGAAGAAGTTGATGCCGTTATCGAACGCAGCTTCGAGCACGCGTACCGATCTGGCTTCGTCGGACTGAAACACAGACGCACCGAGTGAGGAGCAACCGAGGCCCAGCTCGGAGACCTGGAGTCCGGTTGTGCCCAGCGAGCGAAATCTCATGGCATCGCCAGGACTTGGGCTACGAAGCAACAGTAGTTACGGTGCGCCCGGCAACCATGTCTGCAAGCGGTCGGCCGTCCATGTACTCGGGAACCGGTAAGCCCTGCAGATGCAGGATGGTGGGCGCGATGTCGACGATGTCCGCCGTCGGCAGTTCGGCTGACTTCCTGATGCCGTTGCCGCTGGCAATGAGAAAGCCATGCGTTTTGTGAGCACCCGAACGCTTGTCGGGCAAAACGCCGGTGACCGTGCCGATGCGTGGCGAACTCAGGGAATCGATTGGGTGCGTGCCTTTCCATTTCACGATGAGATCGGGGAGATCGTCGATGTGAGGCCCCTGAAAGCGCTCCCTTAGCTTGACGACTTCGCTGACCGCGGTTTGTCCGGTGGCAGGGTTGACGAGCGCGAGGAACTCGCGTGTCAGATCGGCGCAAAGCCTGTCGTAGTCCGCACCCGGCTCGACCATGCCATGCGGCTCTCTGCCTTTAAGGTTGATGCGTATGGCTGCCGTAAAATCGCTCGGCAGCGCGAACGCCCTGCTGTTTCGCCAGTCGTTCCCGAGATTGAGGAATATCCGCGTGTACTTGTCCCAGACCTTTTCCGGAACGCGCCGGCGCAAACGCTCGATGTTTTCCGCGGAAACGATCGTTTCCATGGTCTTGATCGCGTAGGCCCCCCAGCGTTTATTCAACACCGGGGCTCTCTTCGCCCGTCGCCTCCCCCGATCGCCCCCCAGGCCCAGTCTTTGCAGGATTTCGGGCACGAGGTGATACCCGGAGTAATTCATGCCCATGCCCGTATTGGAGAAGACCAGGACAGTCGAGTCGGGGCACAGACGTGTCAGTTCGCCGATTGCCCGGTCGATCTCCCGGTAGATATCGAGTATTGCGCCACTGCAGGCGCGAGCGACTGCCGCGTCATAGCGCGGACTGGTCTCATCGAGCAGATGGAAGAAGTAGTGGCCCACCCAGTGAGGCTCTGCATAGCCGACCAGGAAGTGATCCCAGGATTCCTGCGCCAGCAACCACTTGGCAACTCTTGTCCGGGTACGTGTGCCTTCGATCAGCTTATTGCGCAGATCCTTCCATTCGTCCAGTTCTTCGATGTCTTTCTGGTACCAGCCCTCGAGCGGGTGATGGCCAAACTTCCTGAAAATTTCGGGGAAAAGGCTCTGTGGCACCGAGCACTGCGGCCAGTTCAGGCCCTCTGCGCCCCAGCCGATGATCTGGGCGCCGTTGAACCCCTCCAGCGGATACACGGCTGGAATATCGAACACAGTGACTCGTTTGCCGGCGGCGCTCAACTGTTTCCAGTAGAACTCGCAAGGAATCTCATCGGCGTACTTCTTGACGAGCCGGTAGGTTCCGGTCCTGAGCTGTCGATGATAGAAACCCATGCCGTGCTTTGCCGGTGAGACCCCAGTGGTGATCGACGGCCAGGTTGCGCCGCTGGAGATCGCAGTCCAGGAGTGCAGCTTTCGGTAACAGCCTTCGGCCATCAGGCGGGTAAAATTGGGCAATTCGCCTGCGGCGCACCACTTCTCGAGCAGAGCCGGGTCGGCCGCCTCGAGCGCAATCGCCAGGATGCTCGGAGTTGAGTTCATGCTGCAAGAAAGCATACCGCAGGGCCGCGGCGCCGGCCCGCGGTTATCGAGTAAGCTGTGCTCTCCAACCAAGCGGCTACTGCATGACAGCCAACCGGAAACAAGCCGTCATCGGCGTGGTCGTGCTCAGCTACAACAAGCGGGACGACCTGCTGCTCGCGCTCGAATCCATCATCCGGTCGGAGTATCCGGAGCTTCACGTCGTCGTGGTCGACAACGCCTCGTCGGATGGGTCGGCGGACGCTGTCGAAGCTCGTTATCCGCGCTTCACATTGATCAGGAATCCGGACAACCTGGGCGCCGCCGGGGGCCGCAACATCGGCTGGAGACACCTGGGGAACCGTGCTGCCTGCGACTACGTGGTCTTCCTCGACGACGATTCGGAAGTTGCCCCTTCGTATTTTTCAGAGATTGCCGCCTGTTTCGAGGCGCATCCGGAAGCCGGCGTCGTGGCCGGCAAGGCGCTGACCGGTGTCAACTCGGGCGTAATCATGTCGGCCGGGATCGCCGTCAACCTCTACACCGGATTCGTCGGCGACATCGGTGTCGGCGAAATGGATACCGGGCAATTCGATCAAGGCCGGGAGCTGCAGGCCTGCGGCGGATTCGCCCTGGCGGTCAAGGCGGCTGTTCTGGAGGAACTGAACGGCATTGACGAACAGTTCAATCCATACGGCTGGGAGGAAGTGGATTTCTGTCTCAGGGCGAGCAGCGCGGGCTACAAAGTGCGGTACGAGCCCCAAGCTGTGCTCTGCCACAAGGGTTCGAAGGCCGGCCGACCCCCGAAGGCAGAGTACGAACGGCACAAGGTCAGGAACTATTTCAGGCTGCTCGGACGACACACGAATCTGGTTCAGAAGATTTCCTGTCTGTTCTTCGTGCCTGTCAAATGCGCGCGCGTAGCCTGGCAGATGCTGCGCACCGGGAATGCGCGAATCATCGTCTCGCAGGCGCGGGGATTTCTCGATGGGTTGCTAAAACCTGCCCGGTAGATTGGTTGCCTACCGCCCGCACAGGGTGGCGTAGATTTGCTCGTGCAAGTCGATCGAGCTTGAGATTTCAAACGTATTGAGGGCGTACTGACGGGCCTTCTGCCCCTGGCGCCGCCAGTTATTATCTGTGAGCAGCCAGCGCAGTCCAGCGACGAAGTCGCCGTCAGTCACTTGATAACCGAACTCGCTGGTAAAGCCATCGGGGTTGACCTGGCTGAGGATCGCGCAGGCGTGCGAGGCCGCCTCAATAAAGGAGTTCGGCAGCCCTTCGCGCGTGGAAGTATTCACAAGCACCCAGCTTTTCTCGCAAGTCGCTTTGTGCCGTGAGTCCGAGAACTGGTTGACGAAGCCCTGCATCTGGA
>JALYJV010000033.1 GCA_030775105.1 Pseudomonadota bacterium
GAACAGACGCGCGGAGACCGCCTTGCCCAGCGGCAGCATCAGCGAGAACAACCGGCCATCGTCTGCGCAGGTACCGAGCATCATCTCGACCTGATTCGGTGTGCCGCGGGCATAGGTCTCCAGCGCAGACTGCGGCAGGAAATCTGTTCCGACGGCGGCGCCCAGAAAGCCGATACGCTCCCGGCTCAATGCGCCGTACTGATCCGGATTCCTGCCGCTGAAAATCCGCCGTGAAACCGCGGCCTGCAGATTCTGTATCGCGGCGCGATCGAGCGCGATCAGTGCCTGTGCATCGCCGCTGCCGACGCCCGCCTCCTCCAGGATGTCGCGCGTGAGTGCGTGATACTCGTCTGCCGGTGCGCAGGTACCGGCCATGCCACCCAGTGCAATAGCGCGCCGGAACAGGCCTTGCGCCTGCGGACTGGCCGCCAGCTGATAGACCGCAAATGCGCCCGCGGACTGGCCGAAGATCGTCACGCGCGCAGCGTCGCCACCGAACTGCGCGATATTCTCCTGCACCCAGCGCAAGGCGCAGATCTGATCGAGAAAGGCGCGGTTATCTGCACACATGCCATCGGCGAACAGGCCGGCACCGTGCAGAAAGCCCAGCGCGCCGAGGCGATACTGGATCACGACACACACCGCGTCGCGGCGGGCGAACCGTGTGGCGTCGTAGAGGGTGTTGGCACTGCCGGTGGCGAACCCGCCGCCATGAATCCACACCATGACCGGCAGCTTCGCCGCGCTGTCCACGCTTGGCGCCCAGACATTCAGGGTCAGGCAGTCGTCGCCTTCGACGAGCGCCTGCCCGCCGCCGGTGGCCTTCAGGTAGCTTGCGCGCGCCGTCGGTAACCACGCGCGTGATCCGCCTTTGCCGAACTGCATGCAGGCCGGACCATACTGCGTTGCATCGCGCAACCCTTCCCAGGCGGCGCGCGGCTCTGGTGCTTTCCAGCGTGCCGCGCCAACGAGCGGCGCTGCGTAGGGCACGCCCTTGAATGAATGAACGCCGCTGTCGACGCTACCGCGCAGCGCTCCGTTATGGAGCCGTACCGTCGTCATTGTTGTATTCGTCCCCCGAAGCACGGCACATCCTAGGAGGTGGCCGCACCGCTGGCTGTCAAAAGCAGGACACGTCGCCACGCCGGCTCGTGAGCCGGCAGATGTCCGGTTTTTGACAGCGCAGACGGAATCGCAGGCCCATATTGGCAACGCGAGGCCGTGCAAGAGCCCGAGGAGACAAGCGTGTCAAGCAGATCGACGACCGGCGTCCCGCCGTGCAGCGCGTTCATCGCGCTGTGGATGTTTTCCAGTATGCCCCTGGCGCAGGAAGCGCCGCCTGCCGAACTGCAGGAGCCCACTGCGCAGGACGCCCCATTCTTTGCCGAACCGGCAGAAACCGCGGCATCGAGCGACGAGGCCACCGACCCTTCAGCCGAACCTGCAGACGCGGACCACGACGAATCCCGGATTCCGGTCGTTGCCGAATCAATTCCGGTCGTGGAGCTCAAGCCTGCGGAAGCGGACATGGCGATGACAGATCCGCCGCGCGCGACGCAGCTCGAGGAGATCGTCGTCACCGCCACCAAGCGCTCGCAATCCCTGCGCGACATCCCGGCGTCCATCAGCGCGTTCAACGGCCAGGATCTCGAGAGCGAAGGCAAGATGGGTCTTGCCGAATACCTGGAGGAAACGCCGGGCGTCACGCTCAATACGCTGGCACCCGGCCTGGTGCGCGTATCGATCCGCGGCATCAGCACCGATGCCAATCCACTCGGCGGCATTCCTTCGCCCACCGGCATCCTGATCGGTGACACCGCGTTCTCCGATCCCTACGTCTCCAACGTCCAGCCCGACCTGAGCGCGTTCGATCTGGCGACGGTCGAAGTGCTGAAGGGTCCGCAGGGCACACTGTTCGGTGGCGCGGCATTGGCGGGTGCGATCCGTTACGTACTTCAGGATCCGATGATGGGGCAGTGGCAACTGCGTGCATTCAGCCAATACCTCGATCCCGAGGAGGGCGGCGAGGCATTCACGAGCGGCGTCGCGGTCAACGTGCCGCTGTACGAAGACCATCTCGCACTGCGCGTGGCCTATGTGAACCGCAATTATCCGGGCGTCACCGACATCAGCCGCAATCCGCGCGAGGAAGACGTCGATGAAGGCAGCGGCGAGCAGTACCGCGGCATCCTGAGCTGGCAGCCCACGACCAGTCTTGGCTTCAAGCTCACGCACCTGCAGCAGGACTACTTCACGGCCAATGCCGCGACGACGTCGGACACCCGCGAACGTCGCGAGAACGACAAGCGCGTGCAGCCGCAGCCGGTAACCAATGAGTTCACGATGGACAGCCTTGAGATCGGCTACGACTTCGAGACGACGAAGTTGACCTCCACCAGCTCGTACATCACGAAGGATCTGCTGATCTTCTCGGACTCCACCGCCGGCCTGTACGGGCCGCCACCGGAAAACTTTCCCAGCGCGCTGTTCGCATTCGGCACCATCCTCGACGACTCGAATGCCTTCGCCCAGGAAATCCGTCTGCAGTCGACCGACGGCGACGGCTTCCAGTGGCTGGTCGGTGCGTACTACTACGACTTCAGCGTCAAGTTCGAGCTGATCACCGACCTGAACGCGCATCAGACGCTGATCGGCAACGGCAGCCTGCTTGACCGCCTGCTGGGCGGCCTGCCGGTCAATCTCGGCAATCTCTATGACGAGACCACCCTGCTCTACGCACTGTCCAATACCGAGGCGACCGAAAGCGCGGTGTTCTTCGATCTGAGCGACACCTACTGGGACAAGCTTGAGCTGTCGGCCGGCGCGCGCGTGTACAGCACCGAGGTCAACGGCGGCTTCATCGGCAAGGGCGTCGTCGCGCGCGCGAGCAACAACGGCGAGAACATCAACTTTGCCGCAAACGCACTCAAGGAAGACGGCATCAGTCCCAAACTGTCGGCGACCTACCGCTTCACGGACGACGTCTCGACGTACGCACTCGCCAGCCGCGGATTCCGCTTCGGCGGTGTGCAGAGCATTCCGTCGACGCCGAATAACGGCGTGCCGGCGGTCTACAAGTCCGACACCCTGTGGAACTACGAACTCGGCCTGCGCACCAACTGGTTCGACAACACGCTGCGTTTCGACATCACGGCGTTCTACATCGACTACACGAATCCGCAGATCCAGCAGGCGACCGACGCCGTCCTGCCGCTGAACTTCACTTCGAATGTCGGTGCGGCGGTCAGCAGCGGCTTCGAAGCCAGCCTGCGCTGGCTGACGCCGCTACCGGGCCTGACGATGACGCTGAACGGCGGCCTGACCGACAGCCACACGATCGAGCCCTTCGAGGCTGCCGACGGCACGCTGGTCGAGGCGGGATCGCAGATGCCGGGCGCCGCCGAATCGCAGTACTCGATCGCGCTCAACTGGCTCAGCAACCCCGGCGTCGTCACGACGGGCCTGAACCTCGACTACAGCTACGTCGGCAAGGGTTACGGCGATATCACGCACCAGCACGAGATCAACGATTTCGGCACGCTCAACGGCAACATCGTGCTGGGCAGCGATGCCTGGGACCTCAGGCCCCAGCTCGCCGTCGGCGTCTCCAATATCCTCGACGTCACCGGCGTCAAGGGCGGCACGCGGGCCAATCCCATCGCCGGCGCCGCCTACGATACCTTCCTGCTCAACACGCCACGCACCTACTCCGTGCGCGTGAGTCTGGAGTTCTGAAGTTGCTGCGAAAGTTCAAGCGCAAACTGGCGATGCTGCTGATGGGCAAGCTGTGGCAGAGCTTTCGCACCGGTCTGGATGTGGCCGCCGTGCCAGGCTGCGGCGGCGTGGCCTTTCTCGGCGACAGCCTGACGCACATGGCTCGCTGGGAACTGCTGTTTCCGACCGTGGCGGTGCGCAACTACGGCATCGGCGGCGAGCGCAGCGAAGATCTGCTGACCCGGCTTGAGCCGATCGTCCGCATCCAGCCAACGAAGCTGTTCCTGCTGATCGGCACCAACGATCTAGCAGGCGGCTGCTCAGTCGACGAGATTGCGGGGAATGTCGCATCCATCCTCGACGCGCTGCGCCGGGCGCTGCCTGACTGCAAGCTGCATCTGCAGAGCGCCCTCCCGCGCCAGCGCAAGTACGCCGGGCGCATCCGCGCGCTCAATGCGTTGTACGAAGAGCTGGCGAAGGGGCGCGGCATCGAGTTCATCGATCTGTTCCCGGCTTTCGATGACGGCACCGGGCAGCTGCGCAAGGAACTGACCTACGACAACCTGCACCTGATGGGCAGCGGTTACGGCCTGTGGCGCGACATGATCGCCGCGCAGGTTCTCGACAGCCGGTGACGGAACAGGTCTGACGCGCACTTGGGCGGCGCAGACCCGGCGCATTTGACCGTCGGTCAACACCGAACTACCGTCGCATCCACTGCGGTGGAGCGGACGACAGCGATGGGCAGCCGACCGATACAGAACTACTTGGGCTCCTGCCATTGCGGTGCCGTGCGCTTCGAGATCAGCACGGACTTTACGGAACTGACGACCTGCGACTGCTCGATCTGCCGGCGGAGGAATGCGCTGATGGTGAAAGTGCATGAATCCGCATTTCGCCTGATTTCTGGCGCGGATGCGCTGACGGAGTACCGGTTTCACACGCAGACTGCCCGCCACTACTTCTGCGGGACCTGCGGCATCTATCCGTTCCATCGCAAGCGCGTAACGCCGGACTGCTACGGGATCAATGTGTTCTGCCTTGAGGATTTCGATCCCGCCGGCATTCCGGTGCGAGCAACCGTCGGTGCCGGGATGAGTTGAGCGCATGAGCGTCGAGCTGAACCACACGATCATCTGGTGCCGCGACAAGCAGCGCTCTGCGGCGTTTCTGACCGGGCTGCTCGGCCTGCCTCCGGCGAGGCTGTTCGGCCCGATGCTGATTGTCGAGCTGAGCAATGGTGTCTCCGTGGATTTCTTCGACCAGCCGAACGCGATCACCTCGCAGCACTACGCCTTTCTGGTCAGCGAAGCCGAGTTCGATGCGATCTTCGCGCGCCTCATCGAACATGCGTTGCCGTACTGGGCGCTGCCCGGCAAGATCCGCGCCGGCGAGATCAATCACGTCGACGGTGGGCGCGGCGTTTACTTTGAAGATCCCGATCAGCATTTGCTCGAAGTGTTCACCCGCCCCTACGGCAGCGGTGGGCTGACGGAGTGGTGTCCGCTGCCACGTTGCATGCGATGAACAACAGACCATGAAAAAACCACTAAGCGCAGTGATTGTTCTGGTCCTGGCAGGACTGCTGTACCTGCTGGAGGGTCGAAATCTGGAAATCGGCACTCCGGTGCCGGCCGAGCCGCCAGCGGTCGCAGCGCCTGCTCTTGACGATTCCGCGCTGCGCAGTGCGATCGACGCCCGTGCGGAAGACGTCCAGGTCGAGGGGCAGGGCGTCGTCGCCAAGATTCTGCCGGACGACAACAAAGGCAGCCGCCACCAGCGCTTCATCGTCCGCCTGTCCGACGGCCAAACCATACTGATCGCCCATAACATCGATCTGGCCCCGCGTGTAGCGCCGCTGGACAAAGGAGATACCGTGAGTTTCGCCGGCGAGTACGTATGGAACCAACAGGGTGGCGTCGTTCACTGGACGCATCACGACCCGCAGGGTCGCCACGTTGACGGCTGGATACGGCGCAACACGCAAGTGTTTCAGTAGAAAAGGCATCGCGCTGCAGCGAACTGGACGGGAAATCACCCCGGACAGAACAGTCGGTCCCGCTATTTTGCCCCGTGCGTCCAGAGATTCCGCACGAACGCTGTCGCGATCATAGTGTGCGGTCAACTGGGTCATCACGC
>JALYJV010000034.1 GCA_030775105.1 Pseudomonadota bacterium
ACGCGTTCTGCCATCCGCTGGTGCAGGAAGTCACGTATCGCACGCAGCTGGAAGCGCATCGTCGCGCGGTGCATGCGCGGCTGGCGACGATACTCGAATCGCGCCACCCGGAAGTCGCGGAACAGCCGAACGAGATTGCCCTGCGTATCGCCGATCACTGGCAGCGCGGTGGCGAGTGGGCGAATGCCGGGCGCTGGAATCTCATTGCCACGCGCTGGGCACTGACGCAGAACATCGGGTTGACCCAGGACCAGTTCCAGCGTGCGCTGGCGAACTACGACCGGGCGCCCGACAACCCCGAGGTGCTGCGTGCGCGTATCGCGACCCGCGCCGGAGTGATTCGCCTCGCGCAGTTCACGACGATCAGTGAGAGCGAGACCGATCGTGCCTACAACGAAGCGCGGGCCATGGCCGAGGCCTGCGGCGAAGTCGCCTGCGAGGCCGAGCTGCTGATTTCCTACGGCAGCGAGTTGCTGCATCGAGGTCAGGTCGATGCGGCCTTCCACATCCACGAGGAGGCCATCCAGCTGTGTATGGATGCCGGCATGGCGCCGCTGATCAATCGTTTTCGTCTCGCCGTGCTGCAGACCTTCAATGCTGCGGGCCATGTGCGGCGCATCGTCGAGATCCTCGACATTGCCGGCAGCGACTGGAGCCGGCGTCCGGTCGACGAAGAGAACTACATGTCGCGCGGCTTCTATGGCCTCACCCTGGCCTGGCTGGGGCGGCTGCAGGAAGCTTCGGCCCACCTGCATGAAGCTCTGGACTACGCCCAGAAGCATGGCAAGGCCGCGAGCTGGATGTATGTGGGCCTGGTGGATTTGGCCTCGTTTACCGGTGAACTCTCGACAGCGTTGCCGCAGGCGATGCATGGCATGGAGCAGGCGGAGAAGTTCGGCAGCGCATTTTTTCGCGCATTTGCTTTGCGCGGCTATGGCTTGGCCCTGAGCCTGAACCGGCGTTACAGCGAAGCGCGAGAGGTGCTGAACGAAGCGCTGCCACTGGTATCAAAGGGCGCCAACGCCTATCAGTTCGAGGCCAGCGTATTGGCCATGCTTGCAGCGGCTGAACTCGGCTGCGGCAACGTAGAGCGCGCCGAGGCTTTGGCGCGCAGTGCTCGCGACAGCGCGGTAACCGTCGGCGCCAAGACCTGGGAAATCGTCGCATGGCTGGTCTGGCTGCGCCTGCCGGTCAGTCCGGCGCGGCGCGCCGAGGCGCAGGCTGGATTGGCGCAGATGGAAGCCCTGATCGACCTGACCGGGGCCGAGGGCTACCGGCCCTGGCTGCACGTGGCCCATGCGCACTGGGCCGAACATGCACATGCGCGCGAGAAGGCCGGGCGACTGGCCGCGGCGAGTCTCAACGAGATCGGTGCCGACGGCTATGCCAAGTCCTTGGCAGAACACCGCGCACGACGATCGGCAACAGTGTCAGAATCAGTCTGAAAACGGGGGCGGACCGCATGACCAAGGTAGGCTTGTCGAGCTCGGGCGCGCAGCGCCTGTTGTTGGGGATCGGACTGGCGTTGCTGATGACGCCCATGGCGCAGGCGAAGACGATGGAAGAGGTGACCGCATGCATGCGGTCCAACATTCCGAAGTCGGTGCAGATCAAGGAATTCGAGCTCACCGCGACCGATCGCAGCGGCGGCATCCGCGAGCTGCGCGGACGGCTGTATGGCGTGCGCGAAGAACAGGACAAGCTGCGCGCAATGATGAAGATCTCGGCGCCGACCGACATGGCGGGCGCCGCATACCTGCTGCGCGAGAAGGAGGGCGGCGACGAGAAATACATCTACGTGCCTGCGCTCAACAAGGTCAGGCGCGTGACCGGCGCAGATGCCGAGGGCACGTTGTGGGGTACAGATATCTCGTATAGCGATCTGCGCCAGCTCAACAATGCGTTCACCGAAGGCCAGAGCACGCTCGAAGGTGAGGGTGATCTGGCAGGGCGCAAGGTCTATATCGTGCGGGTCAAGCCGGATGCAGGCGCTGGACATTCGCGATTCTCCGAAGTGAAGCTGTGGGTCGATCAGCAGACCTGCGTCGGGCTGCGTGCCGAATTCACCGAAGGCACGACGGTGCGCAAGCGCTTTGATGTCGATCCAAAGTCACTGCGCCAGGCCGGCAAGGTCTGGTATGCGGGCGAAGCATTGATGAGCGACCTTGGGCTGGGCTCCAAGACGCGGATCCGCGTGGTGGGATTGAGCAGTGACGTGACATTGTCGGGTCGCTACTTCAATCCCAGCACGTTCTATGTCGGCGGCTAGTCGATAACCATGCAGCGCCTGATCAACTGGCTGGCAGCACGCCCACTGTCGATCATCCTGTTGACGGTACTGGTATCGATTGCCGCGGCAATAACGGTCGTCGACCTGCGAACAGGGAAGATACAGCTGCAGGTTGATCCTTCGCTCGAGCGTCTGCTGCCCCCGCAGGACGACGACCGTGCGCTGTTCGATCGCGTACGCGAGCAGTTTGGAGAGACCGATCCGATCCTGATGGCGCTGCGCTTCGACAACGTATATACCGCAGAGAACATCGAGCGCATCGACCAGTTGTCGCGGCGCCTGCGCGAGCTGCCCGGTATCAGCCAGGTCATCTCGATTGCGACGGCACAGAATCCTGTGGCGGACGATTTCGGGATCGATGTCAGCACTTTCGCGGCGCAGGCGCGCAGCAATCCGGCATCCGTGAGCGGTTTTGCCGAACAGATCCGCAACAACCCCATGTATCGCGACGCACTGGTTTCGGCGGACGGCAAGGTGGCCGCGTTCGCGCTGACGCTGAACAGCATCGACGAGAACGAGTTCCGCTCCGAGGACTACACCGGAAAGATCCGCAGCCTGGCGCGGGAAATTACCGGCGCAGAGCAGGTCTGGGTGACCGGCAGCTCGGTGATCAAGGCGGCGACAACCGACGCCATCCTGCGCACGCTGGCGTTCACAATGCCGGCGATCTTCGTTCTGGTCATCGTGCTGTTGCTGATTGCCTATCGCAGTGTGCGCGCAGTGCTGTGGGCGGCGTTGACCATCGCGCTGTCGCAGCTGTGGACCTTGGCCGCTGCGGTTTTGCTCGATCTGTCCATCAATCTCGTCACTGCCATAGTGCCGCCGCTGGTGACAACGCTTTGTCTGTCATACACGGTGCACGTACTGGCAG
>JALYJV010000035.1 GCA_030775105.1 Pseudomonadota bacterium
CCGCGCGCTTGCGCGCGGTGTATCGAGGGTGTCGCAGAAGCGACACCGGTGCTGCGGTTGCGGCATCTCGATACGCCTGCCTCGCAGGCACTCGATGCGAACGGGGGTTTTGTGTATCAGAACAAGCCGAAAATGCTCTGGGATCCTGAAGCTCAGTCCTCTTCGTCCAGCAGGCGCGCGATCTCTTCCTCACCATACGGCCGTGCGTCCTTGACCCTGAGGCTGTCGGACCATTCCCTTGCGAAGTCGCGCTGCAGGCGACGATTGATCGCCAGCGTGACCAGCATCGCGACGACGGCGCCGAGCGCGGCGAGGCCCATGTCCTTGTGCGCATCCCAGATGTCGCCCTGCGTCCCGAGATAGGCGACGCCGAGATCGCCACCGAAGACTTCGGCGGCGGCCCACTCGAACATCTCGAACATGGCCGAGGTCGACAGCGTGAAATCCAGCGGCAGGAAATAACCCCAGAAGCCGCGCACCTCGGCGACGCGCAGGAAGATCTCGCGGATCGGATACGCGAGCAGCAGGCCGTAGCTGAAATGCACGAGGCGATCGTAGTGATTGCGCTCCCAGCCGAACATCGAGTTGAAGCTGTCGCCGGTCAGCGCCTGCCACCAGGCGTTGTACGGCACTTCGGCATAGGTGTAATGCGCGCCGACGGCATGCAGGCACAGGAACACGAAGATCAGCGTGTACGACACGCGCGAGAACACGAACTGCCTGTGCGCCGCCCACATGCCGAGGCCGAAGGCCAGCACCAGCACGTTCTCCAGCGCCCAGTCGGCGCGATCATGCGGCTCGATCGCGAGCGCGCTCCACAGCACCGCGTAGAGCAGCACGAGGATGCCGAGATAGCGTCTGTAGGCGCGGGTCATGTCAGTCGAGCAGCGCCCGTCCGCGCGTCTCGACGACGAGCGGCATCAGCAGCAGGCCGACCAGCGGCACGATCGCAACCCAGACCAGCACTTCCATCGCGGTGCCCGGGCCCTTCGCGGCGATCGCGCCGACAACGAAGGGACCGATCGCGGCGATGACGCGGCCGGCGTTGTAGCAGAAGCCGGCGCCGGTCGCGCGCAGGCGCGTCGGGAACAGTTCCGGCAGGTAGAACGTGAAGCTGCCGAAGATGCCGAACACCGACAGGCCGATCGCGAAGTACAGGTACAGGCGCAGCGTCGGCGCGACGTCGAGGCCGAAGGTCGCGAAGATCGCGAGCGCCGAGGCGACGAAGTAGCCCGCGAACATCGGCCGGCGACCGAGCCGCTTGGCGATCGGGATGGTCAGCAGGGTGCCGATCAGGCCGCCGACGTTGAACATCATCGTCGCGGTGAACTTCCAGTCTTCGACCAGGCGCTGGCGTGCCAGCGCGTCGAGACCATCCCGCGCCGCCTGTTCGAGCGCGAGACCGGTCGCGAAAGTCGGCAGGAAGGCGTTGCAGCTCCACCAGGTGATCAGCGCGATCAGTGCCATCAGCAGGCCGCTGCGCGTCGCACCGCGCAGCGCCGGCGAGAACAGTTCCACCAGCCTGGGCGGCGCATGGCCGCGCGTGGCTGCGGTCCAGCGTTCCGGCTCCTTGATGAACAGGCGGATGATCAGCACGACGAACGCCGGAATCAGGCCGCAGGCGAAGACGTAGCGCCACGACAGCTCCGGCTGATCGGCGAACAGATGCCCGGCGATGATGACGTTGACGACGGTCGCGAGCGTCGTGCCGAACGCGGCCGAGGTGTACAGCAGTGCGCCGGCCTCGACGCGGCGGTTCTCGGGCATGACCTCGGCGACCATCGATGCGCCCGCCGCCCATTCGCCGCCGATGCCGAGCGATGCGACGATGCGGAACCCGAGCAGCCACCAGATGTTCGGCGCGAACGCGCAGGCGGCGGTGCCGATTGCATACATCAGGATCGTCAGCTGCATCGTCCGTGTGCGGCCGATGCGATCGGCGATGTAGCCGAACATGATGCCGCCAACGGCCCAGCCCAGCAGCAGTACCGAAGTCAGGATGCCGGTCCAGTACAGCGTGACCTGCTTGGCCTCGGCTGTGCCGATCTCGATGCCGAGCAGCGTCGGCACGGCGTTCGGGGCGACGAAGTTGAACAGGATGCTGTCGAACAGGTCGAAGCCCCAGCCCAACCAGGCGGCAAACAGGACGGTCCACTGATAACGGCTGAGTCCGAGCATGATGGGATCAGTTGGCGGATTCGAGATCGCGCGTTTCTTTTGACAGCCACAGCGCAATGAATGACAGCAGGGCAGCGGCGCTGAGGTAGTAGCCGACGAACTGCAGGCCGTGATTCTGTGCCAGCCAGGTCGCGATGTACGGCGCCAGAGATGCGCCGAAGATGCCGGCGAGATTGAAGGTCAGAGACGCGCCGGTGTAGCGCACCGAAGCCGGAAACAGCTCGGACAGGATGGTGCCCATCGGGCCGTAGGTCAGGCCCATCAGCGCGAGGCCAATCGCGAGCACGGCGACCACCTGCATCGGCGTGCCGCTGCCCATCAGCGGTGCCATGCACAGACCGAACACGCCGATCGCGGCACTGACGATCAGCAGGGTCTTGCGGCGGCCGTTGCGGTCGGCATACAGCGCGGAGATCGGAATCGTCAGCGCGAAGAACAGGATGCCGAACAGCTGCATGATAAGGAACTCCTCGCGCGGATACTTCAGCGCGGTCGTGCCCCAGGACAGCATGAACACGGTCATCAGGTAGAACAGCACAAAGGTGGCGATGGCGATCACCGTGCCGAGCACCAGCGACCGGGTGTGCTCGCGCAGCACTGTCAGCATCGGCACTTTCACCTGCTCGTGCTGTGCCATCACTTTCTGGAACACCGGCGTCTCGGTGATGCTCAGGCGCACCCACAGGCCAACCAGCACCAACACACTGCTGGCGAGAAACGGAATGCGCCAGCCCCACGACAGGAACTGCTCGTTGCTGAGGTTTTCCGACAGCAGCAGGAAGATGCCACCTGAGCAGATGAAACCCAGCGGCGCGCCGAGCTGCGGGAACATGCCGTACCACGCACGCTTGCCCGGCGGCGCGTTCTCGGTCGCGAGCAGGACGGCGCCGCCCCATTCGCCGCCGAGGCCCAGGCCCTGGCCGAAACGGCACAGCGCGAGCAGCAGCGGCGCGAGTACGCCGATCTGCGCGTAGGTCGGCAGCAGGCCGATGATCACGGTCGAGATGCCCATCGTCAGCAGCGCCGCGACCAGCGTTGCCTTGCGGCCGATGCGGTCGCCGTAGTGACCGAACAATGCCGAGCCGATCGGCCGCGCGAAGAACGCGATCGCGAACGTGGCGAGCGACTGCAGCACGCCGGAGGTCGGGTCGGCACTGGGGAAGAACAGCTGCGGGAACACCAGCACCGCCGCGGTGGCGTAGATGTAGAAGTCGAAGAACTCGAT
>JALYJV010000036.1 GCA_030775105.1 Pseudomonadota bacterium
GGCTTTCCATAAAGGCCGGCTGATAGATATCCCCACTGCCTGGCTTGGCAATCAACGCAAACAGCATCGTGTTCGCGCCGCCGAAATCCTTCTGGTACTTGTTGAAGGTTTCGATGTATGGATGACCTATCGGCAACTGCTTATCGAATCCAGCATCCAGCTTTAGGTGCGCGGCATGCCAGGCCATAAACACCGTCAGCACGCTGATCACTGCCAATGTTATGCGCCGATTGCCGAACACAATCGGCAGCGTCAGCCGCAGGAAGATTCGCGCGAAGCGGCCGTTGCCGTCTCCATGTGCCATGACAGATGTCCTCGATCTCGATGGAAGGAGCAGCGCTGCTTTAGAACGCGTACTTCAGGAATACGCGCGCTTCGTCTCGATCAGCGAACTGATTGGCCACGCCGCCGCCGGCCATGAACCGATAGCCGAGGTTGAACGACATCCTTTCTCGATAACGGACCTCGACGCCGGTATCCCAGATAATGCGGCCGTCAATGTAGTTCGATGCCAGGCCTGGTGTGGTGTTGTAGAAATCGTGCTTGAAAATGATCTGCGGCTGGATACTGATGTTTGGCATTACCGATTCATAGCGGACCAGCGCCACCACTGAATAGCCAAGAGAAATCTCATCCGGATACAGCTCACGATCCTGCTGATGCGGATTGAAGCGCAGCCCGTCAGGACCGACGTTGCAGGCCACGTTGGTCGAACATGCCTGGCGCGAGCCATCGGCTCCTGATCCATCCGCACCGGCACTGGCGTGGTACTCAACGCCTGGCGCTTCCAACTGCAGGCGATCCAGCGATGGCATTTCGGGCACCCAGTAGCCGCCTAATTCGAACAGCCAGATGATCTGATCGGCGCCTACAAGATGCGCAACCAAATCGGTATTGCCCTCGACATAGGTGGAACCGAAGTTGAAGGACAGGGTCTGGAACTCTTCCCAGCCGCGGATGTATGAGTTCGCCGGATTCATACCCACGACGCCCCCGCGATAGGGAATGACAAAGCTCGGGAACGAGCGCCCAGAACCGGGAAGTGCCCCGACCACGGCGTCGTAGGTGTCGGCAAATGCGCCGGGGCGGCCGTCAGCGCCTCGATAGTCGCTGGAGCCAAAGATGCCGATACTGCCGTCGGGCATGACGCCAAGGCCGACATTGCTGCCCAGGCACCCTGGCGCGATATGGCAATTGGTCAGCGTGGGTCCATAGGCTGCAAATGCGAGGTCGACCAGTGCAACCTGCAGCGGCTGATTCGGCCGATACGCCAGTTCGCCCTGCACCGCGACGTCTCCGAAGGACGTATTGAACGACAGGCCGTAGAGCTGGATGTTCTCCGGATACTCGAGCACCACCGCCGCAGTATCCAGGGCAAGCGCGTCAGAACGCGCACCCGCCGGATCGTTGGGTGAAAGGATCGCGTGCAGGAGCGGCAGATCCGGGCAAGCCAGCACCAGTGCTGCCGGATTGGTGGTATTTTTGGCGCAGCTTTCGTCCGTCGAATAGAAGCTCGCGATCGGTGTCCGCGCGTGATAGCTCGCGTAGTACAAGCCGATATCGGTGCCGTTGTTGAAGTCCGGCGCGTAATACTTGAACTGCACCCCGAACTGATTGCGCCAATCCGGTTCACGATCCGCCAAACGGGGAATGCGACTTGAGGTATTGGTGATAGCCGTGAGCGGGCTGTCGAGCTCATAACCCAGCCCTTCCGGATCATGCGGCAGCTGACCAAAGCCGGTGGTTACGAAATCCGGACCGTCGTTGTTGGTGCCGACATTGATCGGAGAGTAGAACGATCCTGCTGCCGGCGTGACCAGCGGCTGCCATTCAAGCTGGTAGAACGCAGAGATCGATGCCCCTTCGAACAGCGTGGCGAACACGCTGAGCATGTTGACTGGCTGATAGAAGTCGTCGAGACCATTTCCGCCAAGGCGGAACAGATTCGACAGATCCGGCGCGTTGGCAACGTTCAGTGAATCAAAGAACTCGATCGTCGCCTCGCCCCACTGCACCTGCTGACGACCGAGCTTGATACCCAGTTCCCGCTCACCCGGCAATTGAAAGAAGCCGTAGATGTTCAGGTCTTGCAGGATCAATCCGCGCCCCACGAGATCCAGTGTTTCGCGGTCGCTGCGGCGGCTGCGCACCGTGCCGCCCGGACCATAGACCACACCACAGGGCTGGGCATCTGGATTTCGATTCTCCGGACAAGCGCGCGAGTCGGTACGCACGCCCAGAACCGGAATGGCCAACGGATTGGCGAGCAAGGGATTGAGGCCCAGCTGATTGGCAAGCGGCCCAAGCACAGTCAATGCCTGCGGAATGCCTCCTGCACGAATGATCTCGTTGCCTGGCAGAGACAGATAGCCGACGTCATCGATATTGTCAGACGTTAAATAGTTGGGGTGATACTCGGTGAAGTTATCGTTTGCCGGATCATAGAACGCAAACCCCTTGGCGAAGAAGCCAAAGTCTCCCCAGGTCAGCTGCAGGTCCTGATTGACCCGTAAGCCAGACTGCGTGATGTCGCCGCGCTTGTAGTTCAGGTTGCCCTGATCAAAGTTACTGGAGCCATAGCCAGGGGCCTGAGCAAGACGTTCGGCAGGAAAGACTTGGTCCTTGAAGATGCCCTGGCAGACTTGGTAGTAAAGGCGACCATCGGGACCCCGCCCGCAGACATTGGGATCGAGGTGGCCTTTGGCGATCATGCGCTGGTCTGGCGATTCGACGCGCACCGCAACACCACCAATCAAGGTCGTGTTGGAGACACCTTCAATCGCGGCATCTCCGATGGAAAAGTCGAACGTCGAGGCGTTGCCTTCGAAGGCAACGACACTGACCAATGTCGCTAGTAGAACTGAGGCGATACTGGGGCGCCCAGACTGCGTGCTGGAAATGACGTGCTCTCGCATTGCTGCTCTCCTCGCTGATTGCTCCGGTGCTCAGCACCGGGGCAGCCGCCGACCGCCCGCGCGTTCGGCATGACGTTGTTGCATTGGGTGTGAAGTGCCGCATTGCGGCCGTGCGTCACCCACACATCCGGGCACGAACTCCCTACAGAAGTCTGTGCCCGAACGTGCGGGCCCGCATTACTTCGAGGCGCGCTTCTGCACGCTATCCGGATCGAAGAATGCGTCCGAGTAATCGACGGTGTAGTCGTTCGGCTTTCCTTCTGCTGACAGCGCGGTGAGGAAGTAGCGACCAGAGTCGAAGTGATAGATCACTTCTGGAACAGTGAACACCGTCTGCACGTTGTACTGCGGAGTCAGGTGGCCTTCCTGGAAGCGGAACAGTCCGCCGCTGGAATCGAAGCAATCGACCATGACGATGTTCCAGCTGTCTTCGTCGATGTAGAACGCGCGCTTGCTGAACGTGTGCGAGATTCCCGGCTGCAAGGTGGCTTCAACAATCCACACGCGGTGCTGCTCATAGCGTGGAAGATCAGTGTCCAGATGTTTCGGCTTGGCGAGCTCACTGTACTTCGCTCGGCTGATCTTAAAGCCGTCGTACGGAATGACCATGTCCTTTTTGCCGATGATCTTCCACGAATAGCGCTCGAGCACACCGTTGAACATGTCAACCTGATCGTAGAACTGGTTGCCGTCAGTGCCTTCGTAGGGATTGTCGCAGCACACCGCAGGCGCACGCCGGATGCGCTTGAGTGCGGGTGCGTATAGCCACGCCGCGCGACCGGCTTCGCCTGTGCCTCCGCTCTCGTGCACCAGAATCATGGTTCCCGCCGTACGAGGCGGATAGGTGATCTTTGAGAAGTACTTGAGAAATAGCCCCTTGTCCTTGGTCAAAGGCACCGGGTTCTTTTCATTGGCATAGAAGAATCGGACGTCCTCGACCAGCTGCGCCTTAGAAGAGGTGCCATCCGGCTGGACGATCAACTGATCATTGTTGCGGCGCACGGCGTCGCCACGCCACTTGATTCGATGGTTCCAGATGATCTCAGCACCGGACTTGGGAATCGGGTACGGAAAGCCGAGTTTGCAGTTGTCCGGAGAATCAACGCCGACCAGATCGCATTTGACGGCGTTCTCCGCCGTCGCCTTGTTAATGAACTCAGGAAAGGCTGCCGTTCGGTGGCTCGGATAGACGTTGAGCTTGTAGGTGTTGAACGTCCGCAGCAGGTACTTGTGCCCACCGCTCAGCTTGTCGGCGTACTGAGCCATGTTCGCGGCGGTGATCGTGAACAGCGGCTTTTCTGCCTCGATCGCTGCGTCGGCGGCGAACTCGCCGCTGCGCGTGCCGCGCTGTGCTGCCGGCGTCCAGGCCGGAATGCTGCCGTCCTTGCTACCCGCTTTCTCAGCGCCGATCGGGGTCAGATCCTTGCCGAGTCGTCCTGCTTCTTCTGCGGACACTTTGGCGAATGCACCGCCCGTCGCCGCCAGGAGCAACACTCCGACCGCGAGCTGCATCTTGCCAGTCAATCTCATCATGTTAGTTCTCTCTCGCACGTGCTACGGATTGGTTTTAGGTCCCGCAGTCAACGGTGACCACAATAGGCAGGCGTCGCCGCAGGAGCATCGTTCCTAGGTATGAATTTCTCGCCGTCAGGACTCCGCGGGCGAGATTGGCGACCGACGCGCCTCCCGGACCACAGGCCTCTTTCGGCCTCGTCGGTTGTCTTACAGTGAAGCCCCTGGGCTGGAGAGGTAGCGCCAGAACAGAAAGGCATATACGAGATCGGCACCCGCCAATGCTGGAAACACCCAATTCACGGTGCCGGCAATGACATGGCCTGCAGCAAGCACAACAATGCCGATCTTGCCGTACATCCCGATCACTACCGCGGCGCGGTTCTCCCCGGGGTGGCGCGCTTCCATCGCGTATCCGATGCCGAACAGCACAACGACCATGCCTGTGATCTGGCTGAAGAGCAGATTCTCTGGGGCCGGGAATCCGAACAGCGTCGCCATCTGGCGTCCGAAGCCCAGGATCGACAAGCCGGCCAATCCATTGAAGAGCGCTGCCGTGCCGAACAGCTTGCGTGCGTAACTGGTACTCATTGGATCTGCTCCTGGTGTTTGCGCGCTGAGCGGTATTGATTCGCGCTGAAGATGTTGACGACGACGACGCTTTCTTCGATGCCTACCAAGCCGCCGCCGTTCTCCTGGATTGCGTGACGTGCGTCTACGACCTGCCGGGCGCCGGCTTCTCCACGAAGCTGCGTCACCAGTTCAAAGATTTGACCCAGACCGGTGGCGCCGAGCGGGTGACCCTTTGATTCCAGGCCACCGGAAGGATTGATGGGGATGCGGCCGCCGATGCTGAACTCGCCGCACTCAGCAGCGGGACCGCCATCCCCAAAGGGCACCAGGCCGAGATTCTCGGCCTGGATGATCTCGCCCATGGCGGAAGCGTCGTGGACCTCTGCAACGTCCATATCGTTCGGACCCAAGCCAGCCTGCTCGTAGGCCGAAAGCGCGGCGCGGTGCCCGACGCTTTTCTCGGGCTCAGAAATATCGCGCTTGGTGAAACTGCGCACAGCGCTCGCTGCCACCCGAACCGCGCGACGTCTATTGGCGCCGATCCGACGCAGGCCAGCCTCGGTACAGACAATCACTGCCGCGGCACCATCGGACAACGGAGCGCACATCGGCAGCGTCATGGGATAAGTAATCGGCGGTGCGGCCAGCACTTCGTCGATTGTGAATGCCTTGCGGAACTGCGAGTACGGATTGTGTACGGAGTGCGCGTGATTCTTTGCCGACACTGCGGCGATCTGCCTTTGCGTGGTACCCCAAGTGGCCATGTGGTTGCGGCATAGCGACGCGTAAATGCCCATGAAGCGACTGTACGGACG
>JALYJV010000037.1 GCA_030775105.1 Pseudomonadota bacterium
CATCAGGCAGGATCGCCTGCGGGTCGGTCCAGTCGGAATAGAACACCGTGAAATCGAACTGCAGCGTGTTGTCGAGCCAGTCGGTGCGGACGCCGGCTTCGTAGTTCCAGATCGTGTCCGACTTGAATACCGGCGGCGCCTTCGTCGGTGTCACGACCGTGGTCGCGCCGATCTGCGTGCCGCCGACACGGAAGCCGCGCGAGATCGTTGCGTAGGTGGTCAGGTTCTCGGCGGCGTTCCACAGCAGCGAGATCTTCGGATTGAAGCCCTGCTCGCGAACGACGTCGGTATTGACCGATTCAAGTTCGCCGTTGCTGGCAAGCAGCAACAGGCCGCCCTGGCGCACCGGACCGCCGGAACTGGTGCGATAGAAGCGTCCGCCCAGGCTCAGTTCCCAGTCGGGATGGAAATGCCAGGTGGTATCTCCGAAGAGTGCAATTTCCTCGATGTCGACATCCGCATCGATCGACAGCAGCGACGCGCGCCCGTCCGGTGCGGTGACGGAGCTGATGCCGGGAAACAGGGGTTCCAGCAGCGTGAGCAGCCCGGCGACGGGCAGACCCGGCGTACCGACGAGTGCGTCGAGCGCCACGAAATAATCCTGCCGCACAGCCGATACGCCAGTGACCCATTGCCAGTCGCCACCGGCGTCGGCGTTCGACTGCATTCGCAGCTCCTGGCTCCAGGTGTCGGATTCTCCGGTTTCGACGCGTGATACCGGTACCAGGCCGCGCAGCGCGCGCTGCACATCCTGGTTGAGATGCGAGACCTTGCGGACATACGCCGTTTCCGAGACGAACTCGGCCCAGTCAGCGGTGTAGTCGACGCGCAGATCGGCGAGGTGATAGCGGCTGTCGGACGGACTCGGGTTCGGGGTGTTGCTGCGTTCCAGGCGCCCATCGGCGTTGTCGACTTGAGAGGCGTCGAGGATGTTGGTGCGCTGCGTTGCATAGGTCAGAGCGAGGTTCCAGCGCTGCGTCGGGTTCCAGGCGAGGATGCCGCGCAGGCCCTGCTGCTGCACTTCGTTGGCATCGTCTTCGCCGGTCCCGAGATTGTCGACATAGCCGGGCGAGGTACGGTCGAAGCCCATCAGACGCAGGGCCCACTGATCCGACGATCCGATCGGCATGTTCACTGCCGCTCCATAGGTCGGCGCGGCGCCGCCGCCCTCGTACCACTGGTACTGCGCGAAGTACTTCGCCTCCCACTCGCCGAACTTTGCGGGCTCCGGTACGTAGCGCACCGCGCCGTTGAGCGCACCCGCACCGAACAGCGTGCCCTGCGGGCCCTTGAGTACTTCGACGCTGCGCAGGTCGAAGGGATTCGGATCAAGCGTCACGCGCGGCGCATAGAAGTCGCTGAACGACACATCGCCGAACAGCAGGCCGGTTGTCGGGTTGGTGCCGGCGATCGAGGCAATGCCACGGATCGTGATCTGCGCCGCATTGACACCGTCGTTGGTCAGATTGACGCCAGGTACCAGCTTGAGAAAATCCTGCGCGCCCTGGGCGCCGCTCTGCTCCAGGTCCGCGCCGCTGAGTGCAGTGATGCTCGCCGGAATCTCGCGCACGGACTGCTCGCGCTTGGTCGCCGTGACGACGATTTCTTCGATCTGCGTCGGCGCTTCGATATCGCCGGACTTCGGAACCGGCGGCGGATCCTGCGGCAAGGGAATGGTCGGCAGCACATCCGCAGGCGATGCCGTGGTGTCGTCGCCTGCCGGCGCGGCAGAATCCGGCGGGTTTGCCTTGGCCGTGTCATCGGCCTCGCCTGCGTCCGGCTCCACCGGATCGGTGCCAGGGTCCGCAAACAGGGTGTCGAGCGCGATGTCGGCTTCCGATCTGCCCTCGTCGACTGTCGCGGCCTCTGTCGAACCGGCGGCGCTGGTGGCGTCCTGTCCGGACACGGTGCCGCTGGCCAGCAACAGGATGACGCCTGCCGTCCATTTCACGTGCATCAGTATTCTCCTCGCTGCCTGCTGCGCCGTAGGGCTGCGCTGGCCGCCGTGTCTCGTCCGAAGTCGCCCAACCGGGTCGACGCCCTGCGTTCGCGTCTCAACTCACGCGATGCTTCTGGTTCTGCCAGAACGGTTCACGCAATGCGGTCTTCAGCACCTTGCCGGCGCCGGATAGCGGCAGGGCTTCGATGAAGTCGATGCTGCGCGGGCACTTGTAGCCCGCGATCAGCGACTTGCAGTGCGCGATCAGCGCATCGGGGGTGACGTCGACGCCCGGCTTGCGCACGATCACCGCGTGCACTGACTCGCCCCATTGCGGGCTGGGAATGCCGATCACGGCGCAGGCCTGAACCGCCGGGTGTTGGGCGAGTGCGTTCTCCACCTCGTTGGAGTACACGTTCTCGCCGCCGCTGATGATCATGTCCTTGAGGCGATCAACGACGAAGATGAAGCCGTCAGCGTCCATGTAGGCGCCGTCGCCGGTGTGCATCCAGCCGTCGCGCACCGCCTGCGCTGTGAGATCCGGCTTGTTCCAGTAGCCCTGCATCACGTTGAGTCCGCGCACGACGACTTCACCGACGGTGCCCAGCGGGACGGGTTCGCCGTGGTCGTCGATGATCCGGACCTCGGCACAGAACGTCGCGCGGCCTGCGGAGCGCAGCTTTCCGAGCTTGCGGCCTTCTGCGGTGTGGTAGCGCGCCGGATTCACGGTTGCCACCGGAGACAGTTCGGTCATGCCGTAGGCCTGGACGAAGCCGACACCGGGCAGCGCCGTCATCGCCCGATCGAGGACCGCCTCTGCGATCGGCGATGCGCCGTAGATGATCGCCTGCAAGCTGCTCAGGTCGCGCGGCTTCTGCATAGCCGGGTGATCCACGAGCATCTGGATCATCGTCGGCACCAGCAGTACATGCGTCACGCGATCACGCTCAATGGCGTCGAGAACGTGCTCCGGATTGAAGGCGGGAAGGACCGAATGCGTATTTCCCTCGATCCAGTGCGCCGCCGCCATGCCCATGTCTGCGAGGTGAAACATCGGCGCGACGTGCAGATAGATGCCGTCGGGAGTCGCCAGGCCCTCTGCGCGTATGGCGAGCGCCGAGGTGCACAGATTGTTGTGGCTCAGCATCACCCCTTTTGGAAAACCCGTGGTGCCGCCGGTGTAGAAGATGCCGGCGAGGTCTTCGCCGCGGCGCATGGCATCGCCGACCGGAGTGGCCTCGGCGAGCAGCGATTCGTAGCCATGCATGCCGGCGGGCACGTCGCCATCGCCGCAGTAGATCACTTCACGCAGGCTGTTCGACTGGCTGCGGAACTGCTCGACGACGGCACGGAAGGTTTCGTCGACCAGCAGGATGGTCGAGCCGGAATCATCCAGCGAGTAGACGATCTCTGCGCTGGACCAGCGGGTATTGCAGGGATTCAGGACGCCGCCGGCCCAGGGCACGGCCATCTGATACTCAAGATAGCGGTCGGAGTTGAGCGACAGCATCGCAACGCGATCGCCGGCCTGCAGACCGAGCTTCTGCAGGGCGCCGGCCAGACGGGCGACCCGATCGGTAAACTGCAGGAACGTGCTGCGGCGATCACCGAACTGCACCGCGATACGCTGCGGGTGTTGTTGCACCGCGCGGTGCAATGCCTGGGTCAGGTACATGTCTCTCTCCTTGAAGCTTCAGCCGGTGGCTGTGGATCTGGCGTCCATATCCCGCATGGTAGGGAATGAAGTCTGCGCGATCGACGGCACATCGCATCGTTCGCATGGCAGAAGACATCGTTTGCAAGCGCGGCGACCTGGGTTCGGACAGCGAAACGCCCGTCGTGCAGACCGGGCGTTTCGCAGCGACAGCCGGGGCTGGAATCAGATGCCGGTCAGGCCGCCGGTGCACATCAGGGTCTGGCCGCTGACGTAGTCGGACTCGGGAATGCACATCAGGTACACCGCACCAGCGGCTTCGTCCGGCGTGCCGCCGCGGGCGAGCGGAATGCTGCGCTCCATCATCGCAAGCAGGTCCGGATTCACACCGACCTTGATCTCGCGGCCCTCGATGTTCGCGGTGGACTCGCCAGCGGCACTGGTGGTAAGGCGCGTCTTGATGAAGCCGTAGGCGACGCAGTTGACGGTGACGTTCATGCGCCCCCATTCCTTGGCCAGCGTCTGTGTCATGCCGACGATGCCGGCCTTGGCCGCGGAATAGTTGGCTTGCCCCGCATTGCCGAACAGGCCGGCGACCGACGAGATGTTGACGACCTTGCGCACGACACGCTGGCCCTTCTCGGTCTCGGCCTTGCTCAGCGCGCGGATCACCGGCTGGGCGGCGCGCAGGATGCGGAACGGCGCGGTGAGGTGACAGTCGAGCATTGCGTACCACTGCTCGTCGGTCATCTTCTGGATCACGCTGTCCCAGGTGTAGCCGGCGTTGTTGATGATGATGTCGATGCCCTTGTACTCGCTGACCGCCGCGCCGATGAAGCGTTCGGCGAAATCAGTTGCGGTCACGCTGCCGACACAGCTCACCGCATCGCCACCGGCATCACGGATCGCCTGCACGGTTTCCTGCGCGGGTTCCGCATCGAGATCATTGACGACGATGCGCGCGCCTTCGCTGGCGAGCTTGAGCGCGATCGACCGGCCGATGCCGCGGCCCGAGCCGGTGATGAGGGCGATCTTGCCTTCGAGTTTGCGTGTCATTGCGGGTTCCTTGGAGTGGGTTCAGGCGAGCGCGACCAGCGCTTCGCCGAGGATCTTGATCTGGCCGAACTGGTTGGCGCTCTGCACCTCGATGCGCACGCAGCGCTCGCCCTGGTGTTCGAGCTTCTCGACGATGCGTCCGCTGCACTGGATCGCGTTACCGAGGTGGGTGATGCCCTGGAAGCGCACCTCGAAGCGGCGCAGCTGGCTCTGCGCCGCCCAGCCGGTCAGCAGGCGGCCGATCCAGGCCATGCTGAGCATGCCCTGGGCGAACACGTCGGGCATGCCGGCGCGACGGGCGACGTCGATGTCGATATGGATTTCGTTGTGGTCGCCTGAAGCGCCGGCGAACAGCGCGAGCGTCGTGCGATTGACCGGTGGCAGCTGCAGAGGCGGCAGGATATCGCCGACGTTCACGCTGTCGAAGCTGGGAGTGTTCATTCGGGTGGGCTCAGTGGCGGCAGACGACCACCGAGCGCAGCTCGGCGACGAGCTCGTCGCGCTGGTTGGTGGCGCGCGCGGTCTTCACGACGAACTCGAGGGCGCCGTTCTTCTTGTCGTAGATATCGCTGATCGTCGCGCGCACCGTCACCGTATCGCCCGAACAGACCGGCAGGTGGTAACTGAAGGACTGCTCGCCGTGCAGCAGTTTCGCGATCGGGATGCCCAGCAGGTCGACCATGCCGAGCAGGGTGCCGGAATCGAGTTCAGCCGCGAACAGGAAGGTCGGCGGGGCAGGGAGGTCCGCATAGCCGGCAGCCTGCGCAGCGGCAACATCGGTATAGACCGGATTGGTCTCGCCAACGGCCTTGGCGAAGAACTGCAGGCGCGTGCGCTCCAGCGGCAGCACCGAGGCCGGCAGCTCGTGGCCGATCCATTTCCTGTCGATCATGCGAGTCTCCTAGACGCGTTCGTACAAGGTGACAACGCAGGCGCCGCCGAGACCGAGGTTGTGCTGCAAGGCCAGCCGCGCATTCTCGACCTGGCGCTTCTCGGCGCTGCCGCGCAGCTGCTGGACCAGTTCGGTGCACTGCGCGAGGCCGGTCGCGCCCAGCGGATGACCCTTGCTGAGCAGGCCGCCGGAAGGGTTGGTGACGACAGCGCCGCCGTAGGTGTTGTCGCCTTCGACGACGAACTTCTCGGCACCGCCGACCGGGCACAGGCCAAGGGCTTCGTAGCTGAGCAGTTCGTTGTGGGCAAAGCAGTCGTGGAGTTCGACGACGTCGATGTCCTGCGGGCCGACGCCGGCGGATTCATAGACCTGTCGTGCCGCAGCCTGCGCCATGCCAAAGCCGACGACCTCGCGCATGTCGCGCGCGTCGAAGCTGATGCGGCTGTCGGTCGTCATCGCCTGCGCCTTGATGCGCACGCGGCGATCCAGGTTGTGGACTTTCGCGAACGACTCTGAGCAGAGGATGGCGGCGGCGGAGCCGCAGGTCGGCGGGCAGGCCATCAGGCGCGTCATCACGCCGGGCCACATCACCGGCGCGTTCATCACGTCTTCTTCGCTGACCACGCTGCGGAACAGCGCCAGAGGATTGTTCGCTGCATGGCGGCTGGCCTTGGCGCGGATCTTCGCGAAGGTCGACAGCTTGGTGCCGTACTGCTCCATGTGCGCGAGCCCGGCGCCGCCGAAGTAGCGCAGCGCGAGAGGCACTTCGCTGTGGCCGACCAGTTCCGCAGTCGCCTCATCAAAGCGGTCGAATGGGCTGGGGCGGTCCTTGAACACCGCGCCAAGCGCGCCCGGGCTCATGTGCTCGAAGCCGAGCGCAAGTACGCAATCGGCGACGCCACTGGCGACGGCCTGGCGTGCAAGATACAGCGCGGTCGATCCAGTCGAGCAGTTGTTGTTGACGTTGATGATCGGAATGCCGGTCATGCCGACGTCGTAGAGCGCGCGCTGTCCTGCGGTGGAGTCGCCGTAGACATAACCGGCATAAGCCTGCTGCAGCAGTTCGTAGCCGATGCCGGCGTCGGCCAGCGCGGTGCGCGTGGCCTTCGCAGCCATCTGCGGATACGGCTCGTTGGCGCCAGGCTTGGTGAAGGGAATCATCCCGACGCCGGCGACGTACACGTCACGACTCATTGCAAACTCCTCGGTGTGAAGCCAAATGGTGCCAGCGCAGCTTTTCCGGTTCAGGCGACCGCCGTGGACCTGTTGTCGATGGCCGGTATGGTAGAAACTGGGGCAGGTTTGTTCGACGGCACATCGCATCATTCGCATGGCAGAAGACCGCAACCGATGACACGTCCGCGCACCGCTGCCGATGCTGATGCTCCCGTGACCGTTTCCATCGCCTTCGTGCATGGGATGCTGCAGGGTGTGCGCGCTCGCAATGAGGCTTTCGACGTCTATCTGGAGGACGCCGGCATCGCGATTGAACTGCTCGACCAGCCGGCTGGCCGCATGACCTCCGATCAGTACGTCGCGCTGTTCAGATCGCTGACCGACCGGCGCAACGACGATCTGCTGGGGTTTCTTTCAAGGCCGCTTCGACGCGGTAGCATGGCCATGGTGTTTCGTGCCGCGATCAGTGCGACGACGATCGACGTGGCCATGCGCCGCGCCGCGCATGTGTTCGGCCTGTTGCAGGATGACGTCACGCTGGAGTCGGTCCGCGACGGCGAACTCGCCGGCTGGGCGCTGCGCTTCAGAGAGGCCGCACGAAGCCGGCCCACCTTTCTGCATGAAGTGCTGCTGCGGGTGCTATGGCGTCTGCTGGCGTGGCTCGCCGGGGGGAGGCTGCCGGCCGCAAGGTTCGACTTCGCGTTCGACGTTCCGCCATACGCAGGCAGTTACGGACCGGTGTTCCCCGCACCGCTGAGATTCGCGCAGGCACAATCCGCGCTCTGGTTCGACGCGAAGCTGCTGCAGCATCCGGTGCGCAGGGATGACGTGGCGCTGCGCGAGTTCCTCGTCGATGCGCAGTCGCAGATGATCGTGCCTCGCCGCGGGGCGGACGTGGTCGCGAATCGTATCCGCGACTATCTGCACCGCATGCAGCCGGCGTGGCCCGGGCTTGCGGCCTGCGCGGAAGCGATGCACATGTCGACGGCGACGCTGCAGCGCCGCCTGGCACAGGAGGGGATCTCGTTCCAGTCGCTGAAGGACGATCTGCGCCGTGACCTGGCGATCTTCCGCCTCAACACCAGTTCGGTATCGGTCGGCGCTCTCGCCGGCGAGCTGGGGTTCGCCGACAGCGCGGCGTTCCAGCGCGCGTTCAAGAACTGGACGGGCAGTGCGCCGGGACCCTACCGGCGCGGAGCGACTGCGAAGCCCTGATCAGACTGCATCGGCTCAGCTGGCGCGCTTCTGATTCAAGCGTTGACATCACTCCGTTCGTGTATCTGGATAACCCAGATGCTCTACACCGTCAGCACGACCTTGCCGGTATTCCTGCGCGCTTCGATGTAGGCCTGCGCCTCTCCGGCCTGGGCGAGCGCAAATGCCTTGTCGACATGCGGGCGTACCCAGCCCTCGTCGACGCCGCGCAGAATCTCTGCCATCCAGTGCGCGACTTTGTCGGGCTCGTGCCAGAGATGCCCCATGTTGACGCCGAACACCGAGCGGTTCTGGTTCATCAGGCCGATCGGATTGAACAGCGGCAGGCCGATGCCGATCGCAACCAGCTTCAGCGGCCCCGGCAGCGAGGACTCGGTGGCGGTCGAGATGCCGAACATGCCGAGGCGGCCGGTGTGGCGCAGGGCCTTGTAGCTCTTCTTCCAGTGGCTGCCGCCGAGCGGATCGAGAATGAGCTCGACGCCACGCTCTGCGGTCAGACGCATCAGCTCCGGGTACCAGTCGCCGCTGCTGTAGTCGATGGCCTCGTGCAGGCCGCGAGTTTTCAGGAATGCGTGCTTGCCGGGGCTCGCGGTGCCGATCATGCGGCAGCCGATATGCCGGCCGATATCGATGGCAGCGAGCCCCACGCCGCTGCCGGCGTTGTGGATCAGCACGGTCTCGTCCTTCGACAGGCTGCCCATCACCACCATCAGCTGCCATGCGGTGAGGTAGTTCACCGGAATCGCGGCGCATTGCTCGTACGACAGGGCGGCTGGCTTGGAAAAGACCTGGTGTTCTTCGACCACAACGGTATCCGCGTAGCCGTTGAAGCGGGTCAGGGCGAAGACTTCCTTGCCGACCCAGGCCTGCTCTGCATTCGGCCCCGCCGCGTCGACGATCCCCGAAACCTCGTAGCCGACAACGGCGGGAAGCTTGGGCGCGTCAGGGTAGAGTCCCTTGCGCGCGAGGATGTCGGCAAAGTTGATGCCGGTTGCCCTGACGCGGATGCGCAGCTGCTTGCCGCTCGGAACCGGGTCCGCTGACTCGCGGAGCTGCAGCTTTTCGGGCCCACCGGCGGCGCTGATGAACACCTGCTTCATGCGTGCATCCTCGGATCAGCTGCAGGGATGCAGCTCGATGACATGATCGCCGGGTGCAAGCGTGAGCGCCAGTGATCCGGGCGCGTTGCTGGCGGGGACGTCGTCCGGCAAGGCAAGGCAGTCGGATTCAGCCAGCATAAGGGTCATCACGCTCGACGAATCGGTGCGCACGCTCGCCGTCAGCGGTTCGGCGGCGCTCAGCGCCATGCCGGCAAGATCTAGCCGGACGCGAGCGACCCCGCTGAGGTGCGCATCGAAAGCATTGCGCGGAGCGTCGGTGACGGCTCCAATCTGCCAGGCCTGCTCGACGAATGGCGACGCTGCCTGGCCCGTCAGCGGACCGGTATCGACGCCGGCAGTCACGACCGGCGTGATCGCGCCTTCCGGGCGGGCGAGGGTGCGCACATCGATGCTCGCCGTGCCGTTGAGCGGATCCGCTGCCTGCAGATCGTGAACGAACCACGCGGCATCGAACGCCAGGCCGAAGGATGTTCCGGCGGTGGGCTGGTCGGTATTGCTGGCGGTATCGACCGCACGCTCGAACGCCATCGAGCGCGAGTAGAGAACGCGTGCGGGCGCGGCGACTCGCCGCAGGCCCTTGATGTAGCGCGCGCCGATGCTGTAGTCGTTCTGTATGCCCGGCGAAAAATGAGTGTTCGCCAGCAGCAGATTGAAGCGATACCGAAACCCTGAGCTTTTCAACTGCTGCACAGCCGCCAGCGCGTGAATGATCGGCACGTTGGCGTCCGCATCGCCCTGATAGATCTCCATCGGCAGGTGGAGAAGATTGACCAGCGACGGAATGACGTCCGGCATGCTCAGCAACGCGGTGGCCGGACGATTGCCGCCGACCGGTCCTTCGATCACAAACGCACCGGCGAACAGCTCGGGTCGGGTCGCCGCAAACATGTAGGTTGCGTATCCGCCCATCGAGTAGCCAGCTGCCGTCAGGCGATCCGGATCGATCGCCATCAGTGCGCTGGCGTCATCCAGTGTCTGCAGCACATCGAGATACACCGGCCCCTGGAACAGGTCGAAAGGGCTTCTGCCGCAGGGACTGATGATGATCGCGCCGTTGTCGTCGCCGAGATTCTGGAACAGCCCCGGCGTGATTGCGGCGAGGCCGTGGGCGCTCATGCTCGAACCGCGGAAGAGCAGCGTGGCTGGCGCGGGATCGCCCGAATAGCCCAACGGCACATACAAGCCGTACTGACGCAGGATGCCATCGGTGCCACCTTCGCTGCCGCGCGTTTCCGGTGTCACGTAGGTGCGGACGGAATAGCCGGTGCCGGGCAGCAGCTGCTCGCTGTCTCCGGCACGCATCCGGTCGAGCGATACGGTGACGAAGAATCGGTCGATGTCGCGCGCGGCGAGGGCCAGCGCCTGCAGGCGATCGTAGGTGGATTGGACCGGTTCATCGAAGCGCGGCACGACCTTCGCCAGCGGACCCGCAGCGCCGCCTGCATCGAGTTCGTAGTTGCCGGGAGCTGCAAGGCCGGTCGCGGCGACCAGCCGTACTTCCTTCGCGC
>JALYJV010000038.1 GCA_030775105.1 Pseudomonadota bacterium
TCCGGGTTCACTGCTACGCCGGTGATCTGAACGATGCTCTGCACGGTTCCCGGATCGCTGGCCTGGAAGCGCACGAAGCGGAAGGCCTCATCGATGACGAACAGCGTGCCCTGCGCCGGCGCAGCACCTTCATTGTCGTTGATCGTCAGCGTGAACGTCGTTGCCTGGCCGAGTTCACCGCTGCTCGGCGTGCCCAGCGTCAGGATCACGGTTTCATCGGATTCAGCGCCAGCGTCATCCGTCACGTTTACATCGATGGATACGTTGGTCGCGCCGGCCGGAATCAACAGCGGTGAAGACACAACCGTGCGATCCGAACTCGACGCGGTACCGCCGACGGTAAATGGCAGCGTGATCGCTTCGCTCGGCACCGGAACGACTGAGAGTCCGACCCGGACAGTCCCGGCCGACTCCACCGCGGTCTGCGCGGAACTTTCGAAACTGATCGTGGTGGGCGGCGGTGTGTTCGACACCGTGATCGTGACCGAATCGCTGCCGGCGGCACCGGCGTCATCGGTGACGGTCAGCACGAAGGCGAGCGTCGTCTCCGCGTTTGGCGCGGTGAACCCGGTGGATGCCGCATTCGGCGTCGACAGTGTGACGGCCGGACCTTGCACCTGTGTCCAGTCGTAGCTGGCGACGCTGCCATCCGTATCGGACGAGGTGTTGCCATTGAGTGTGACTGCTGCGCCCGGCAGCACGGTTTCGTCGGAGCTGGTACGCGCAACCGGCGGCTGGTTGCCTGCAGGTTCCGAATCGTCGACGACGTTGAGGCAGACCCGCGCGAGATTCGATATCAGGCCCGTCGAATCACGGGCGCTGAACTCGATGCAGAATTGCCCTGGCGTGACATTGCCCGGCACGCTGATGCTCAGCGCAAAGGTGCGGGTGACTGCTGCCTTGGGTATCGCGACCTGAGAACGCTTGGCGCTCTCCGGCACCGTGACCTCAAAGTAGCTTTCGGCCCCCGGGATCTTCGCGAACAGTGCGTCGATGTCGTTGACTGAGCGCACCGTCAGCGGGACATCGACGTCGTCCCCGGCTTCGACCGCCGTCGAAGTCACGTCGGCCGAGACGACGGGGGCATCAGCTTCTCCGGCACCGGTCGGCAGTGGACCTACGACCTTGTCGGTCAGCGCGCCGGGCAGAACCAGGCTGATGGCATCGGTGACCGCATCTGCATCGCCGGGATCAACCGTTCCGCCGGGATCGCTGCCTCCGGAACCGCCGTTGCAGCCGGCAACAACAAATGTCGCGGCGACGAAAAGACTGCGGATGACGGACGAAACGCTGAAATCGATCGATGGATGCATGACCCGGACCCCCGAATTCTGCTGAAGTGCGCGCGGTGGATGCGCCCATGCCGGACTTGGTACCACCGGATACCTCATAAGTCCAGCGACCAGTTCACACTATCCGCAGTTCATTGGAGATGCTCATGTTGCAGGGTCTATGTGCTGCCGCCGTGCTCAGTGCCGTTCTGGCCATCATTGCGGACTGGAATGAAACCAGACCCAAAGCCTTTTTCCTGCTCAAGCCGCTGACGACGATCCTGATCGCCACTATTGCCCTGCAGGCGCCGGAATCGGCGTATCGCGGCTGGATACTTGCCGGATTGTTGCTTTCGATGGTCGGTGACATCTGCCTGATGTTTCACGGCAACGCGGCATTCATCGGGGGCCTGTCGAGTTTTCTGCTCGCCCATCTCGTGTTCATGTGGGCGTTCGTGCAAGGACTGCAGCTCAGCACCGTGCCGTGGTGGGCCGCGGTGTTCGTGGTCTACGGGATTGCGTTCTCGCTGGTGCTGCTGCCGCGCGCGGGCAGTCTGAAAATCCCGGTGCTGCTTTACGGTGCGATCCTGATGGGCATGGCGGTGACCGCGGCAATCCGTTACGTGAGTGTCGGCGATGCCAGCGGCGGGCTTGCACTGGCCGGTGCGTCGCTGTTCGTCCTGTCGGATTCAGCGCTTGGTGCGCGCAAGTTCATCGGCACCTATCGCGGTGCCCAGGGCGTGATCCTGAGCACGTACTGGGCGGCGATCGGTCTGATCGCAGTGTCCGCCTTGTACGTGACTCAATAGCGCTTCAGCAGGTCCTCGACATCCTTGCGGATCGCATCGAGTGATTCGCGCATCGAGATCGATTTGCGCGCGGAGGCACCGTTGACCAGAGCGGTGAAGGCGATCCAGCCGCCATCCTTGCGCCGCATGTAGCCGGCAATGCCGAACGCCGAATGCGGCTCGCTGAGGGTGCCGGTCTTGAACGAGACGCGGTCCTTCCAGTCGCGGTTGCCGTGGCGCAGATACGCATGCGGGGCCTGCGCCGGCACGACGAGGCCGGCGTAGAACAGCGGAAAGCGCTGCGTATCGCGATACTCGGCCGTCAGCACGGCAACGAGATCCTGCGCCGAGAGCTTGCTCTCCGGGGTCAGGCCGCTGCCGCTGAGCATGCGCGGACGGTCATCCGCATCGCGCGGCGCGGGATAACCCATGCCTTCGCGTGCTCGCAGGATGAAATCTTCGAGTGGGCGCGAGGCTTCGGCCAGACTGCCGGCCGGCTTCGGCGTGCGCGATGCCGCGAGCGCGAGCGTCAGCACATCGGTGATGTAGTTGTTCGAATAGCGCAACAGGCTTGCGACCTGTTCATTGAGCGGCTTGCTGTCGATGCTGGCGAGGACCTGTACGTCCTGCGGCACCGCGCCATTGTCGACACGCACATCGCCTTCAACATCGACGCCGACTTCGCCGAGAATCTGCTTCAGCAGCATGCCGGCACCGAGCGAAGGATTGGTCATCGAGCGGTACAGGCGCTGACCGCTGCCCTTTGCGCTGATGTCGCCATCCATGACCAGCGCTTCGTCTTCGCCGCGCGTGATGCGATCAAGCCACATCCAGGTGCGCGGTCTGCCCTGGCGGGTCTGGATCTCGCCTTCGAGCGGAATCGGCACATCAACAGCTGCACAGCTTTGCACCTGTGCGACGTCGCCCGCCTGTGACGGCGTGATATCCACACACCAGGTTCCGTAATCCACCCCGAAGGCCGCGAGCGGTGCGTCGTACGCGGTGTGGCTGCGTGCCTGTGCTTCGCAGCGATCCTTGGTTTCGCAATCGAGCGCGCCGAACGGAGCGGCCTTGACGATCAGGCCGCCTTTGACCTTGCGGATGCCCGTCTGGCGAACCTGCGCGGCGAGAAACCACAGCGACTGATGATCGAGCGTCGCGTCGCCTTCGCTGTAGACGATCAGATCGCCGTCGAGCTTGTCGCCGCGGGCGGCACGTTCACTGATGACGCGCGTTGCAAAGGTCTTGTCGCCCGGCCAGTTATCGAACGCGGCACCGGCCAGCACGATCTTGCTCAGCGATGCCGGCGTCAGGCGTTGCTCCGGGTTGAGTGCCTGCAATGTCTTGCCGGACGCGAGATCGACAGCGGCGGCGGTGACATGCACGCCGCGCTTGGCCTGCAGGGCGTGCAACGCCGACCAGTCAGCGGCAGCGGGGCTGATCTGGATCAGCGGCGCCAGCGTCAGCGCCAATGCGAAGTTCAAGGTGTAGCGATACGGCTTCGAGGACATTCGGAACGAAAGATCTGGATGTATTTGCGACCTGCGGTCGCAGAGATTCAAGAGAGTGCTGCAATCCAGATGGCGGCGAGGCGTTCGAGACCGACGCGGTCTTCATCGTCAAAGCGCGCCAGCTGTGGGCTGTCTAGGTCGAGCACGCCAATCATTTCGCAACCGCGCAGCAGCGGCACGACGATCTCGGCGTTGGACGCGGAGTCGCAGGCGATATGCCCTTCGAACTGATGGACATCCCTGACGACCTGGGTCGTGCAGCTTGCCGCCGCAGTACCGCAGACGCCCTTGCCGATGGCAATGCGCACGCAGGCCGGCTTGCCCTGGAACGGTCCGAGCACCAGCTCATGGCCATCAAAGAAGTAGAAGCCAGCCCAGTTCAGATCCGGCAGGCCGTACCACAGCAGGGAGGCAAGATTGGCCGCATTGGCAATGCGATCGGTTTCGCCCTGCAGGAGTGCCTGAGCCTGTTCGGCGAGCACGCTGTAACGCTCGGCCTTGCTGATGGCCGATGCGCTCGCGTCGTCGATGGGCTTGAATTCAAAATTCACGGCGGTCTCCCTGGGGCGCGCAGTATAGTGACATTGATGTGATAAAAACTTATATATAAAATCATATACATCGGTATAAACACAGCAATGCGCCCGCGCTGCAGGCGTCTGGGGAATCTCCCGCTGCCTATTGGTGTCTATGCCCCATTAAGCTGCGTCCGTTCCGTCATACACCGCCCCTGTATCCATATAGAGGATTCTCCGATGCGGCATCTTGCCCTCGCTGCGCTCAGCACCCTGTTGCTGGTCGCCTGCAACAAAACCCAGCCTCCGGCTGAAGCCACGCCCACCGCTGCGCCCAAGGCGCTGATATCCGGCATCGATCAGGGCCAGTTCGACCACGCGATCCGCGCGCAGGACGATTTCTATCGGCACGTCAACGGCCAGTGGTTGAAGAACAACCCAGTTCCTTCCGACAAGTCCAACTACGGTTCGTTCACCAAACTTGCCGACGATGCCGAGGCGCAGCTCAAGAAGATCATCGAAGAATCGGCCAACGCCAAGGACAAGAAAGCGGGCTCGGACGAGCAGAAGGTGGGCGACTACTACAGCGCCTACATGAACGAGGCCAGGGCGGACGAACTCGGCCTCAAGCCGATCGAGGCTGAACTCGCGGCGATCGACGCGCTCAAGGATCGCAAGGAACTCGGCAAGCTGTTTGCGCAGATGATCCGCAACGGCGTCAACATTGTGCCGGGCTACGTCGACACCGATGCGAAGAACTCGTCGCAGTACATCCTCAACATCTTTCAGGGCGGCACCGGTCTGCCGGATCGTGACTACTATCTGGATCAGACCGACGAGTTCAAGGCGATCCGCGCCAAGTACCAAACCCACATCGGCATCATGCTGACGCTGGCCAAGGCCGGCGATGTGGCGATGGCGGAGAAAATTCTGGCGCTGGAGACGCAGATTGCCGAAGCGCAATGGACCAAGGTCGATTCGCGCGATGCCGACAAGACGTACAACAAGTATGAGTTTTCTGAACTGTCCAAACTGGCGCCGAACTTCGACTGGCCGGGTTTCATCGACGGCATGGGCGTCGGCAAATCGCCCGGCATTGTGGTATCCCAGCCGAGCTTCTTCACCGCCTGGGACGGAATCCTGCAGAAAACCGATCTGCCGACGATCAAGGCCTGGCTGAAGTGGAACGTGCTGTCGACCTATGCGCCCCTGCTGTCGAAGCCTTTCGTCGACGAGAACTTTGCGTTCTACGGCACCACGCTCAATGGCATCACCGAACTCAAGCCGCGCTGGAAGCGCGCGGTGGACGCCACCGAAGGCGCGCTCGGCGAAGTGCTGGGGCGCATTTACGTCGCTCGCCATTTCCCGCCGGAAGCCAAGGTGCGCATGGATGGGCTGGTGCAGAACCTGGTGAAGGCCTACGAGGCCAGCATCAAGGAACTCGACTGGATGAGTGACGAGACCAAGGCCAAGGCGCTGACCAAGCTCGGCAAGTTCACGCCGAAGATCGGCTATCCGAAACAGTGGAAGGACTACTCGAAGCTTGTCGTTTCAGCAGACGATCTGGTCGGCAACGTCATCCGTTCAAGCAATGTCGAGCACGACCGTGAAGTCGCCAAGCTCGGCGCGCCGATCGATCGCGACGAATGGCACATGACACCGCAGACCGTGAATGCCTACTACAACCCGGGCATGAACGAGATCGTGTTCCCGGCTGCAATTTTGCAGCCGCCGTTCTTCGACATGAATGCCGACGACGCAGCGAACTACGGTGGCATCGGCGCGGTGATCGGGCACGAGATCGGCCATGGCTTCGACGACCAGGGTTCGAAATATGATGGCGACGGCAACCTGCAATCCTGGTGGACCGATGAAGATCGCAAGCGTTTCGAGGAACGCACCGCGGCGCTGATTTCGCAGTACGACGCCTATGAACCATTGCCCGGGCAACACGTCAACGGCGCATTCACGATCGGTGAAAACATCGGCGATCTCGGTGGCCTGTCGATTGCGTATCGCGCTTACAAGATGGCGCATCCGCAGGGCGAGACGATCGACGGCATGACCGGCGATCAGCGCGTGTTTCTCGGTTGGGCACAGGTCTGGCGGCGCAACTACAAGGATGAAAACCTGCTGCAGCGTCTCAAATCCGATCCGCATTCGCCGTCGGAATATCGCTGCAATGGCATCGTGCGCAACATTCCTGCCTGGTACACGGCGTACGAGGTCAAGGAGGGTGACAAGCTGTATCTGGCCCCTGAGCAGCGTGTGAAGATATGGTAAGACACTGAATAAGCACAAAAAAGGGCCAACAACCTCGGCCCTTTCTTATGCACCCGAACAGTGCAGTTGTATTGGCCGATAACGGCAGCGCGCGGAAAAGTGCAAGTGCGTTTGTCAGAGAATTCATGCCGGTTGTCGCTGCGCTTTGATTTCGTCGAGGTTGCAGTGCAATATCCTTCACAGAAGTAAGGGCTTATCAGTACGGGGAACTGCATGCGGTGAGCGTCGGCAATGGCCTGGACGGGCATTGTCGCTGTCATCGCGGATTTCCGCGCTGACGCTTTTGAATGTGCCAGTCACCCCATCCGGCACACCATCAAACAGAGAGCACTGATGCGTATCGTTTCCCTGCGTTACCTGCTGCCGCTTGCGGCATTGTTCATTGCGGCGTGTGGTGATGACGCCATTCGCAGTCCGGATCTACCCCCCGAACGACTTTTCTCCGGTCCCACCATTTCCTGCACGCCTCTGGGCGCAATGGCGGTGGGCGATACGAAGCAGTGTGCCGCAGTTGGCTGCGTCTACCAATCGGTTGATGCCGAAGGCAATGTCGACAACAACATTGTGCGCGCCTGTCCGGCGCCGACCTGGTCGGTCAATAACGACAACGGCACGATCGACGAAGACGGCACCTTCACGGCGACCAACCCGGGTACGGTGACCATCACCGGCACGATCCCTGGCGGCAGCGGCGAGACGACGATCACGGTCAATACCGCCTGCGCCGACAGCACCGATGACTTCACGATAGCGCCACTGAACTCGACCACGGTCGCCGGCCAGACGGTGACCTACACTGCGTCGTTGCAACTCAGCGACGGCACATCGGCTAACGTGACCTCGGGGACGAGCTGGACCAGTTCCGACGACCGCGTCACGTTTGCAGGCAATGTTGCCAGCTCGCCGGCGCAGATCGATGCTGATTTCGAGACGACGATCACCGGCAGCTATAACGGTTCGCTGTTCTGTGCTGGCGTCACCGGCCCGGCCGTTCGTACGACGGCGCTGGATGTCGAACAGTCGACGATCATCGCTGTCGGCGGTCTGTGTGTCGGCGTGATCCCCCCGGCAACGACCTTTGCCGGCTGCCGTCCGGATACCGGCGCCTGCGTGCTGCCGGATGCGCCGATCAACCTGCAGTTCACCGACCCGCCGCAGACGCGCGACCTGCTGATCCGCGCCCGTTTCAACAACGGGCTTGAGTGCAACGTCACGGCGGAATCGACGATCGCCTCGGCCGAGCCGACCATCGCAGCGGTAAACGGTGCCACGGTCAGCGGCGTCGGTGTCGGCGAGACGACGGTCGACGTCGCATTCTCCGGCCAGACCGCATCGCGCCCGGTCACCGTGACTGCCGGTCAGGTGCTCGGCAAGAACAGTCTCAAGGTGTTCGCCAAACAGCCATTCCCGGTCGACGAGCAGATCACCTTCGCACGCGCCGACAACAACAAGTTCGCCTGCGTCGGCGCCAACGATCTGGTCCTCGACGGCCTTGGCGGTCGCGAACCGCGCGGCCAGTTGCTGACCTACGCGCTGGCAGCCACCTGTGCGGCCAACATGCTAGACGACGAAGGCAACTGCACCGCGCTGCCGCCGGTCGATCCGGAAAACCCGCCGGCCGAACCGGTCGAGGCGAGCGTCGAAGCCTTCAACCTGCTGCCGCGCACGCAGGTCGAGAACGGTGTGACCAACCTGCAGCCGCAAACTGCCGACCTGCTCGACGACGGTATCGTCTGGAACAGCGTCGCCGGCTACTGGAACGGCCCGGAGACCGGTTGCTCGACCGAGGATGCGCCGCCTTCCGGCAACGTCGGTGACACCTACATCGATCCACGTCAACTGGTGCTCGGCGAAGATGGCACGCCGATCGAGCCGGATCCGTCGCTCGACCTGCCGGAAGGCGCGTTCCAGCCCAACGGCACGGTCTACTCGGATGCTGCAGTGCGCGTCGGCTTCGTCTGCGTCACGGCGACCTACGCCAACCCGGCGAATCCGACCGCGACGATTACCGACGGCATGACCGTGCTTGTGCTGCCGGCCACCAACGCCACGCTGCTCGCCACCGGCGACGATCCGGGCGGTGACCAGCTCTGTGATGCGCTCGCGCCGCTGTTCGGCTCGGGCCCGCTGCTCGGCCTGGTGCAGACCACCGACGTGCTCTCGGCAGTGACCGCGACGCTGTCGCCGCTGATCATTGGCCTCGACGCGGTGCCGGTCGATGGACTGGTTACGGAACTGCAGGCGGGCCTGAGCGCCGTGACGGGGCCGCTGATCGACGCATTGGAGAATCCGCTTCTGACACCGCTGCAGGATGGCCTGTGTCTGGTCACCTCGGGGCTGAGCACCTTGCTCGGTGCGTTGACCGGCAATCCGGACGATCCGGATTGCGCTCAGGCCCCCTGATTCGGGAACGACCGCACAATCACCGTAATTGACCAATCGGCGGGCTCTCACAGGCCCGCCGAACGCTGACAGGGAACAAAAAAATGAACTTGATCCACAAGTTTTGCATAGTAACTTTGGGGCTGGCACCGCTGCTCGCAACAGCGCAGCAGACGAATCCGCCGGGGCAATGGGTCCCGGCTTCGACCGGACAGGAGTCGACGCGCGTTGAGCTGCGTCCGGTGCTCGACAACCGCTGGTCGATCTGGCCGCTCGTTGGCGGCATCCTCTCCGATCAATCTGATCTGGACGCCGGCCTGACGGCGGGTCTCAAGTTCACTCGTCCGCTCGGCGATCACATCGTTCTCGAACTCGGCGGTGATTGGGGCAATCTCGAAACCACCAATGCGGCAGACTACGAGCGCATCTCCGTTCGCGGCGGTCTGCAGTTCTTCCCGGGCACGCCGTACTACGATGCTGCTTCGGACTTCCAGCCGTTCCTCGGCCTCGGCGTGCATGGATCGACGATCGATTTCATCGGCCAGACCACGAGCGCCTTCGGCCCTTACGGCAGTCTCGGTTTCCTCCAGAAGTTGGGCGAGTCGGCAATGCTGAGCCTCGAAGGCCGCTACCAGCTCGATGCCGTGCAGGAAGAAGGTCCGCTGCCTGAATCCGATTTCTACACCTGGCAGATTCTGGCCGGCCTGCGCATTGCGCTTGGCGAGAAGCCCTACGATCCAACCCAGGATGCGGACGGCGACGGCGTGCCGGATGCACGCGATCGCTGCCCGAACACGCCGCGTGGCGTGCAGGTGGACCTCAACGGCTGCCCGCTGGATTCGGACGGCGATGGCGTTCCCGACTACCTCGACCGCTGCCCGGGTACTCCGCCGGGGGCCATTGTCGGCCCGGATGGTTGTGAGCTCGACAGCGACGGCGACGGCGTTCCGGATCGCCTCGACAAGTGCCCGAATACGCCGCGTGGTGTGCAGGTCAATGCCGAAGGCTGCCCGACGACCGATGCCGACGGCGACGGCGTGCCGGATTACCTCGACAAGTGCGCCAACACGCCAGCGGGTATCCCGGTGGGTCCGGATGGCTGCCCGCTCGACTCCGATGGTGACGGCGTGCCTGACTACCTTGACGAGTGCCCGAAGACTCCGCCCGGTGCGAAGGTGCTGCCGAACGGTTGCGCGCTGACCGGAGATTGCCGCCGTCCGCGTCCGGGCGAACAGGTTGATGCCAATGGCTGCGCGATGGACAAGAATTTCATCCTCAAGGGTGTGAAGTTCGAGTTCGATTCGGATCGTCTGACCGAGCCGGCGAAGCTGATCCTCAACGAAGTTGCGGAAACGCTGAAGTCCTACGACAACCTGCAGGTTCGTCTTGAAGGTCATACCGACGGCGTCGGCTCCGATGCCTACAACCTCGGCCTGTCCGAACGGCGTGCCAACTCGGTCGAGACCTACCTGGTCGGTCGAGGCATCAATGGTTCGCGCCTGAGCCCGGTCGGTTTCGGCGAAAGCCGTCCGATTGATACCAACGACACCGAGGCAGGCCGCGAGAACAACCGTCGCGTTGAACTGGGCGTCATCGACTGATCGAGGGCTTGATCAGCACAAGAACCCGCCGGATTCCGGCGGGTTTTTTTATGTCCCGGTGTCGATCCAGGCAACTGCGCCTCGACAATCAGAGACGGCCATTTGGCGTACGATCCGCAAACAACGAGTCTGGCGTTTTCATCGGAGCTTTCGTGGGAGATTCTGTGGCGTCAATCATCTCAGTCAAAGGTCTGAACAAGACCTATGCATCGGGTTTCCAGGCTCTCAAGAGTGTCGATCTGGAAATCCGTCGCGGCGAGATTCTCGCCCTGCTTGGACCCAACGGCGCCGGCAAGACGACAATGATCAGCATCATCTGCGGCATCGTCACGCCAACCGCCGGCAGCGTGATGGTCGATGGCCACGACATCAACCGCGAGTTTCGCGCCGCACGGGCCAAGATCGGTTTGGTACCGCAGGAGCTCTCGACCGACGCATTCGAGACGGTGTGGGCGACGGCCAACTTCAGCCGCGGCCTGTTCGGCAAGCCGCGCAACCCCGCCTACATCGAGAAAGTTCTGCGCGATCTCTCGCTGTGGGACAAGCGCGATTCGAAGATCATGACGCTGTCGGGCGGCATGAAGCGCCGCGTGATGATTGCCAAGGCGCTGTCGCATGAACCCAAGATCCTGTTTCTCGATGAGCCGACGGCTGGCGTCGACGTCGAACTGCGGCGCGACATGTGGGAGATGGTGCGCGCGCTGCGCGACAGCGGGGTAACGATCATCCTGACCACGCACTACATCGAAGAAGCCGAAGAGATGGCGGACCGCATCGGCGTCATCCGCGGTGGCGAACTGATCCTGGTCGAAGACAAGCATGTGCTGATGCAGAAGCTCGGCAAGAAGCAGCTGACCCTGCACCTGCAACAGCCGCTGGAACGCATTCCCGATGCCCTGAGCGGGCAGGGACTGGAACTGTCGGCCAATGGAGCAGATCTGATCTATACCTTCGATGTGCAGAGTGAGCAGACCGGAATCGCCGCCTTGCTGCGTCGTCTCGGCGAGCACGGCATCGACTTCAAGGGCCTGGAGTCCAGTGAAAGCTCGCTGGAAGAAATCTTCGTCAACCTCGTGAGCCAACGCGCATGACCTCCGGCCTGAATCTATACGCAGTTCGCGCCATCTACCGCTTTGAGATGGCGCGCTGGTTCCGCACACTGATGCAGAGCATCGCCTCACCAGTGTTGTCGACCTCGCTGTACTTCGTCGTCTTCGGTGCGGCGATCGGTTCGCGCATGGGCGCCGTCGACGGCATCAGCTACGGCGCGTTCATCATCCCCGGCCTGGTCATGCTGTCGCTGCTCAGCGAAAGCATTTCCAATGCCTCATTCGGCATTTACTTTCCCAAATGGGCTGGGACGATCTACGAAATCCTGTCGGCACCGGTATCCGCAGTCGAGATCGTCCTCGGGTACGTTGGAGCCGCGGCGACCAAGTCGATCCTGCTCGGTCTGCTGATCCTCGTCACTGCGCGCCTGTTCGTGCCCTACGAGATCGCCCATCCGTTCTGGATGCTGGGCTTTCTGGTACTGACCGCGATCACCTTCAGCCTGTTCGGTTTCATCATCGGCGTCTGGGCCGACAGCTTCGAGCGTCTGCAGGTGATTCCGCTGATGGTGGTGACGCCGCTGGCCTTCCTCGGCGGCAGCTTCTACTCGATCAGCATGCTGCCACCGCTGTGGCAGAACATTGCACTGTTCAATCCGGTTCTTTACCTGATCAGCGGATTCCGCTGGGCATTCTTCGAAGTCTCCGACGTCAGCGTCGGCATCAGCCTCGGCATGATCGCGCTGTTCATGGGCCTGTGCCTGCTTGCGATCTGGTGGATCTTCAAGACCGGCTATAAGATCAAGAACTGAGCGTATCGGCGAAGCTGCCGTCAGATCGGGAAATTCGCCAGCCAGTACGTGCCAGACGCCAGGCCGAGCAGCTCGATGATGCCGGCAATCCAAGGCACGATGCTTGGATTGCCGTCGAGGAGCAGACTGACCAGGCGGCCGAAGACCAGGCCGCCGAGGATCACGATGGCAACCACCAGCGCGGCGAACGCGAGCTGTGGCACGAACACCGCGATTATCATGGTCAGGCCACTGCTGATCGCAACGCCACCGGCACCCGAGCGCAGGTAGTTCTTGGCATCAACCGTGTTTGCTTCGAGCGCGTAGAGCATTGCCACGGCTTCGACTGGCTTGAGCAGCGCGCGCAGGCCAACGAGCAAGAACAGAACCCCGGTAACCAACAGATATCCATTCATCACTTTCCCCCGATGTGAAGCAGCATCCCCGGAAACGGCATACGCGAAGCAGGTATCTACGTCAATGCGGCGACGGTCTTCCGCGGGGCGCTTGAACCAAGTCGGAAAAAGCGCAAACTAGGTGTTACATATTCACCAATCACCAACGCAGGAGATCGATATGTCCAAGGGTATGGATAAAAAGAAAGAGACCAAGAAGAAGCCGTTGAAGACCTTGAAGGAAAAGCGCGCCGAAAAGGCGGCGAAGAAGGGTTGAAGTCACGGGGGCTCAGACGTTTGTCGAGCCCCCGATACACTTCAAGGAGCGGCGCATCTGTGCAGCGACCGCACCGAAGTGGGAGTGAGAATGTTCAACCTGCGTAGAGCGTTGCTGCTCATCACCGCGCTATTGCTGCAAGCCTGCGTGTTTGTTCCGCGCACGGTGGAGATCTACGACAAAGGCTGCCAGGTGTCGTCCAGGCACATGTATATCGAACCGATACTGATCGGTGACTTTGTCGATTGCTTTGACGAGAGCTGTGCGCAGTTTCTGGTTGCACTGGGCGCAGTTGCTGCGAGCAGCGTCGTGGTGTCGGGCAGCATCGTGATTGTCGGCAACGCCGTGTACTGGTTCGAGAAGCAGGGCCGCTGCGTGCGCGAGTTCTGATTACGCTGTGCAGTGATCTCACCGGGGGCACTGCACTACAGCAACGGCGAGACGCTGGCGACGTGGAATGGCGGCGAGCCAGCGGCACGACCCGATGGATGTGGCTACCGCCATCGAGTTCAATAAGCGTGCGGGAATGACTTGGGGCCCCATTGTTTTTGTGATATCAACAGCGCTCATCGAGGGCTGCCATGCAAATTTCTCCTCGCCTTGAGTATCTGATCTATTCCACCGTCTGCGCATTGAACGCAGTGACGATGCTGTTCGCTTTTTTTGGCGAAGCGGCCACCGGTTCCGGAGTGAAGCCGCTGCTGTGGCCGCCGGGGGTGTTGTTCGTGATTGGCATCTTGCTGCTCGCGGCATTTTCCGCTTCACGCGCTGCGCAGGTTGGCCAGTCCGGATGGATGGCTGCGCTCGCCACGATTCTGTTGTGCGGACTGGGGCCGATCGTGTTTGCGCTGATTGCCTATCTTGCGGCACTCCCCGAGAAGGACGGGTTTGCTCTGGCCCACAAGCAGGCGACGCCGACGATGATCGGCATCCAAGCCGCGACGCTGCTGCTTCTGCCCTGGGGCCTGTTGCTGATCGCGCGAAGCGTCTGGCTGCCGGGGTAGTGCAGTCGACACTTCAGCCAACTTCTCAAAGCAGCTTGAGCACCGTATCGACCAGGGTGCGGATCAGGCGCTCACGCGACAGATGCTGCGGACGATAGAGCACGGTCTGCAGCACCGCTGACCACACCATGTTCATCAGCAGGTAGGTGCTGGCTTCCGGATCGTCGAAATGAACGACGCGCTGGCTCTTGTGGCGGCCTTCTTGGGCGATCAGCTGCAATGTGTCCGACAGGCCGCGGACTTCCTTGATCTCCCACAGGAACGGTACTTCGCGCAGCGCGACACGCAGCAGATCGCCGCGCTGTTCGAGCGCCGCGGTTATCGCGCGCACCCAGTAATCGATGCCGGCGCGCGGCTGGTCGTCCAGCGACAGCGCGACGCGCATGCCCTGCAGCACTTCGGTCGTTATCTCCTGCATCACTTCGCCGAGCGCGACGGCGATGATGGAC
>JALYJV010000039.1 GCA_030775105.1 Pseudomonadota bacterium
CCGCGCATGCCGGCGTGCCGTTGTGGCAGCGTGTGCTGCGCTGGGTCAGCGGAGAATCGAGCGAGACACCGGTGCAGACCCACATGATGGGCAAGCACATGCAAATGAGCGTGCGGCAGCCGCTGCAGCCCGGCGACACAGCACGTGCAGAGGAAATCCTCGTCGCCGCGCGCAGCGTTCTGCAGACCTACCGCGACGTTGCCGACGCCGAGGCAGAAGGCTACGCACCGTTTGCACCCACCGGCAAGATGGGAGAAGAAGTTCACTACACGCACCACTGGCGCGCCGGCAACGAAAAGGATGCGATCGATCTGCAGCGACCCGGCTCGATCCTTTACAGACGCACTCCAAAAGGAATGCAGGCGGTCGGCGTGATGTACACCGCACCGGGCAAGGCCACGCCCGAGGAGCTCGACAAGCGTGTGCCATTGAGCATCGGCGTGTGGCACCGCCACGTTCACTTCTGCGGCTGGCCGAGCGGCACGCCCAGGAAAGACTGGGACGGCCCCAATGCACGCTTCGGCTTCGCGGGCTCGATCGGCGACGAAGCCACGTGCCAGGCCGCGGGTGGCTACTGGATTCCGCTCGCGCTGGGTTGGATGACGCACATCTACCCGAACGAAGCCGAGCTCGACAAGATCTGGATCGGCGATCAGATGATGATGCTCAACTCGGCTGAAGTGGAGCAAAGCGCGCACAAGCAGCAGAAACACTGAGGGACGCGGCAGCCCGGCTTAAAGCCGGCCCGCTGTCGTTGAAGAATCGCTCGCCGGCGCCACATACTTCGGCAGTCTTTCTTCTGATCGGGGTTTCCCGAGAGCATGTCCCTCAGCGTCATCTCCCTGCTGGTCCACGCGTATGTGGGCTGGCGGCTCATTCCTGCGCTGGCCGGGCTCGGCGGGCTCCAGATTGGCGTAACGCTGCTGGTGCTCACTTCGGCGATTTCCCTGCAATTGGGACTGAATCGCTGGCGCAATCGCCGCCGCGAGCCTAGCCGCGGTGGCGACATCGTGATGATCGCCGCCTTCGTCGCGATGGGATTGCTGTCGAGCTTGCTGGTACTGACAGTGCTGCGCGACGTGGCGCTCGTGGCCGTCTGGCTCGGCAGCCAGCTGAATCTGCCGATACATTTTTCTGCCTTTGCCGTGTGGAGTGCGCTGGCAGTTCCGGCCGCGGCTTTGCTGATGACGGTCTGGGGTCTGATCAATGCGCGCCGCACCGCGCGGGTGGTCTCAGTCGACGTTCCGATTGAAGATTTGCCGGCGTCGCTGCATGGCTTCACGATCGCGCAGATCAGCGATATCCATGTCGGTCCAACCATCAAGGGCGACTATCTGCAATCGATCGTCGGCGCGGTGAATCGCCTGGATGCCGATATGGTCGCCGTCACAGGAGATCTGGTCGATGGCAGCGTGGCGCAGCTTTCCTCGCACGTCGCGCCGCTGGCGGGCCTGACGTCACGTCACGGAACGTACTTCGTTACCGGCAATCACGAGTACTACAGCGGCGTCACCGCCTGGGTCGCCGAGCTACGGCGCCTTGGAGTCAATGTCCTGCTGAACGAGCACGTGGTGCTGCGGCACAACGACGGCGCGTTAGTGATCGCCGGCGTCACGGATCACAGCGGTCACTATTTCGACGAATCACATCGCAGCGATCCGGCCGCCTCGATCGCATCGGCGCCGGATCGTGTGGTGCGGATTCTGCTGGCCCATCAGCCCAGATCCGCCGCGGCAGCGATGCAGGCAGGATTCCAGTTGCAGCTCTCCGGCCACACGCACGGCGGGCAATTCTGGCCGTGGAATTTCTTCGTTCGCCTGCAACAGCCGTTCACCGCCGGACTGCATCGGCTGCAGACCCTGTGGGTGTATACGAGCCGAGGCACGGGATACTGGGGGCCGCCGAAACGATTCGGCGCACCGTCCGAAATCACACACCTTCGCCTGGTGACCGCCACTGCGTAGCTCGTAGCTCAGCGCGTCAGGTGTTTTCTTCTTTCTGCGTACTGCTGCGCCCGGACGTCGTTGCCGACGGCACGTTAGATCGCTTCCAGTTCGTCGAAGACATAAGGGTCCGGCACGCCGGCCGCCTCGCATTCGGCTTCAAGACGCAGTTGAATCTCGAGCGCTTCATCAAGCCGGTTCAGCGCGCGCAAAGTCCAGCCGAGCATCCAGTACGCGACGCGCGTGGAATTCGCATCACCGGCCCGCTCGCGCAGCTGCACCGCCTGTTGAAACTGGGCGAGCGCTGCGTCGTATCGCTGCAGTTGATGCAGGGCGACGCCAATGTTGTTGCGCAATGACGCTTCCCATTGACGCGCCGCAGGCTGCGCTGACGCCAGCGCAATCGCCAGCGCCTGCTCGCCCCACTTCAACTGATCGGCCGCGTCCGTATCGACGAACGCGAGCATGTGCAGCGCATCGATTGCCAGTGCATCGAGCTGATTCGCGCGCGCGTCTTCGAGCGCACGCAGGTAGCTGGACCGCGCCTGCTCCTTGACCGCCTCGGTCTGCGATTCGGCTGCATGCTTTGCCGATGCCAGCGTCCGGCCAAACTCGAGCTGATGCCGCACACGGGCTTCGGCACTCGCGGTGGCAACCTGCGCTTCCATGCTCTTGAGGATGTCCTGCGCACGCGCAAAGTCGCGCCGCAGCCCGTAGGTACGTGCAATTTGAGTTTGCAAGATCAGTGCATCGTCCGGAGTCGCGGTGGAGAGCGCCGCGCGAAAACGCTGCTCGCTCAGCTCCGGCTGGCTAAAGTCCCAAAGTGGCACGAGATCGATGGCCATGCCAGACGATACGTAAAACAGCGCGGCAAGAGAATTGGGTAGAAGCCGCGCCGTTAACGTTTTGACACAAGTTGCAGCCACAGCGGGCGGGCGCGGCGTCTGCTGACAGTCGCCGCGGGGCGTTACTTCCGTAGCCCCTTCTTCCGGGCACCACCGCCACAACCTAAACGGTTGGCCTACAAACTTCCCGTATCCCTAATGAACGCCCTCATTTCCCGCCCTCGATCCTGGATCCGCCTTCTGGCTCTGGCGCTGCTCGCGCTGGCGGTCGGCGCGGGCGGCTGGTGGGCGTGGAAGGCCTGGGGCGGCGCTCCTGTACGCGACGAGTACATCTTCGGCACTGTGCAGCGGGGCGACATTGAAGACCTGGTGGGGGCGACCGGCTCGCTGCAGCCGCGCGACTACGTCGATGTAGGCGCGCAGGTGTCCGGCCAGCTGAAAAAGATTTATGTCGAGGTCGGTACCGAGGTCAAGGAAGGTCAGCTGCTGGCCGAGATCGACGCCGAGCAATCGGCCGCGCGCGTCGATGCCAACCGTGCATCGCTGCGCGCGCAACAGGCCACGCTGGTCGAGCGCCAGGTCAACATAGAGAAAGCCGAGCGCGACCTGCAGCGCCAGCGCAACCTGATGGCCGAAGAGGCGACCACGACCGAGCAGGTGCAGAACGCAGACACCTCTCTGCGCGCCGCGCGCACGCAGCTCAATACGCTGCGGGCGCAGATCGAGCAGCAGCAAGCCAGCATGCGCGTCGAAGAAGCCAACCTCAAGTTCACGAAGATCTACGCCCCGATGTCGGGCACAGTCATCAGCATCACCGCGCGGCAGGGACAGACGCTGAACACCAACCAGTCGGCGCCGACGCTGATGCGAATCGCCGATCTTTCGACGATGACGGTGCAGACGCAGGTGGGCGAGGCCGACGTGAGCAAGCTGCGCGGCGGCATGCCGAGCTACTTCACCACGCTGGGCAGCCCTGGCCGGCGCTTCTACGGCAGTCTGCGCAAGATCGAGCCGACCCCGACAGTCACCAACAATGTGGTGCTCTACAACGCGCTGTTTGATGTGCCGAACCCGAACAAGATCCTGATGCCGCAAATGACGGCGCAGGTGTTCTTCGTTGCTGCCGAAGCGCGCGATGTGCTGGTGGTG
>JALYJV010000040.1 GCA_030775105.1 Pseudomonadota bacterium
TTCGCATCGAGTGCCTGCGAGGCAGGCGTATCGAGATGCCGCAACCGGAGCACAGGTGTCGCTTCTGCGACACCCTCGATACACCGCGCGCAAGCGCGCGGCACTCGACACGAACGGAGAGGTGTTAACACCTGAACCGAATACGCTCTAATGATTCAGGTCGCCGGCAACGCATAGCTGCCGGTGACATGCGCCACGCACAGCGCCGGATCGGCACTGCTGTACAGGCTGACTTCCATGACGACCAGACGCCGGCCCATCTTCAGCAGGCGCGCTTCGGCGATGAGATCGCCGGCCCTGGCCTTGTTGAGGAAATTGATGGTGAGGGTGGACGTTACCGCCATCAGCAACGGGCCGAGGTGCGACAGCACCAGTGCGTACATCGCCAGATCCGCCGCAGTGAACATCGCCGGGCCTGACAGCACGTTGCCCGGCCGGATCATGCTGCCCTTGTATGGCAGCCGCACGCGCGCCATGCCGGGCGCAACGGCGTCGACGAGGATGCCGCCCTTGCTGGCGACAACCAGACCGCCGCGGATCAGCGTTTCGACTTCCGTCGCGTTGAGTTTCAGTTCCACCACAGCCCCCTGATGCCGTCGTAGGCAATCTTCAGTGACAACAGCACCAGTATCCATTGGAACAGGCGCGTGAACTGCGCCTCGCTGACGCGGCTGTTGATGTGCTTGCCCAGCGCCGTGCCGCCGATCACCACGATACACAGCGCGCCGAGCAGCAGCGGCTTGGCGAGTGCGTTGAGGCCGACGAAGCCGAATGCGATCACGCGCATGCCGTGCCCCAGCAGCTGCGTCAGCGCGAGCGTGCCGATGGTGGTTTCCTTGCGCCATTCCGGGCGCAGGAACAGGCGGCCGACGAACAGGCCGGTCGCACCCACAAAGGGGCCGAGCGCGCCATTGAGGAAGCCGGCAAGCACAAACGACGGTCGCGGCGGCAGTGGTGCCTTGTTGATCTGGCTCGGTACCAGCGATGCGAGCATCAGGCCGGCCATCACCAGCTTCACCATGTCCTCATTGATCTGCGCGACGAAGGGCACGGCGAGAAATGTTGCCGGCACGGCCGCGAGCATGAACCAGCCTGCAGCGCGCCATTCGACATGTTTGACGTAGGCCACCGTGCGCGAGGAGTTGGCAACGAACTGCACCGCCGCAAGCAAGGGCACGGCTTCCGCCGGCGCCATGCCGAGTGCATAGAACACGCCGATCAGGATCGTGCCACCTCCGACACCGGCCACGCCGGACAAGGTCGCCGTCAGGAAGCCGACGACGAGGATCGCGACATCAAGCAAGTCCATCGTCGCGATGCTTAAGGGCGCGTTTCCGGGAAGCGCCCTCTCGGCGTGCGCAGCACGCGTTGCCATTCGAGGTAGCTGCGCAGCTCGCCGGTGCTGACGCGGTCGTTGTGGTCGGTATCGACGGCGTCGAAGACCGGCACGAGTTCCGGCATCGCCGCCGCTTCTTCGCGGGTCAGGGTGTCATCGCCATCCTTGTCCGCGGCGGCGAATTCGGCACGCAGCGGTGTCAGCAGATCGGGCCGCGCTTCGCCAACGCGCTTGCCACAGGAGGACAGCATCGCGGCACCGAGCAGAAGCAGCAGGACGTAGCTTGGGTTGTTCAAAGCGTGCTCTTCAGTTCTTGCAGTTTCAGGTAACCAGCGTCTTGGCGAGCAGCAGCATCAGGCCCATGCCGAGGACATCGGTGAACGTGGTCAGGAAAATACTGCTGGCCGTTGCCGGATCGGCGCCAAAGCGGCGCAAGGTGATCGGCACCAGCACGCCGAAGACGCCGCTGCCGGTGCAGGCGCCGACCATGGCGATGAGGATGGCCAGTGCGAGCATCGGTGCGTCCTGCGCGCCGGTCTGCGCAGCGTACAGCCACATCGCCGCAGCAGCGACGAGGCCGACGAGAAAACCGTTGAGCGCGCCGAGCGCCGCTTCCTTGATCACCAGCGAGCGCACCGGCCGGTCATCGAGATCGCCGAGCGTCAGGCCGCGCAACGTAATCGCCAGCGCCTGGCAACCGGTATTGCCGCTCTGCCCGGCAAGCACCGGCAGGAACGCGGCGAGCGCAACGATGCGCGTGATCGTGTCTTCGAACAGGCCGACGACGACCGCGGCGGTGAATGCGGTGATGAGATTGAGCTGCAGCCAGGGATGGCGCATGCGGAAGGCTTCCCAGAAGCCGCTGTAGACGCGCTCGTCCTCGTTGACGCCGACCATGCGGCCGCTCTGCGCGGTGATCGCAATGGCCTGGCGTTCGAACAGGCGCCAGCCGCGGACGATGCCGACCATGCGACCGCTGTCGTCGACGACCGGATACACCGGATAGTGGCGATGTACCGCAGCGGTGATCGCCTCGCTCGCCGGCGTATCGACCGCCAGCGTGAACGGATCCGGCAGCATCACTTCCGACAGCGGCTGATCCGGGCGCGCCAGCAGCAGATCGCGGATGACGATCATGCCGGTCAGGCGCTCATCGCCATCGGTGATGTAGAGGTAGGTGATCTGGCGGGCATCAGCGGATGCGCGCAGGTATTCAATCGCGTCCTGCACGCTCGCGTGTTCCGGCAGGCGGCCCAGAGCCGGCTCCATCAGGTCGGCGACGATGCCGGGAATATCCAGCTCGGTCGTCGTCGTCAGCGCGTCGTCCGGCTTCAGCGCCGGTGGCAGGTAGCTCAGCACATCGTTGGCGAGACGCCGCGGCAGCTGGTCGAGCACTGCGGCGACGGTTTCGGCGGACTCGCGCGCCAGCAGCGCCGCGCCATCCATCGGCACGCGTGCGCTGACGGTTCGCGACAATTCGCTGATTCGCTGTGATGAATCCATGCGGAGAGCTCCTTCGACAGACTGGCATCATAATGCCCTGAAAGAGGAACAGCCTTTCCGGTGGAGCGTTCGATGAGCACGGCGAATTACAAACTCTGGGGCATGAGCGGCAGCGGCAACTGCTACAAGCCGGCGCTGTTGATGGCCCAGCTCGGCCTGCCGCATGTGTGGGAGGAGATCGACGCAGTCGGCGGCGCGACGCGCACACCGGAGTTCCTCGCGCTCAATCCCAACGGCCGGGTGCCGCTGCTGCAGCTGCCGGACGGCCGCCTGCTCGCCGAATCGAATGCGATGCTGTGCTACCTCGCCGAGGGTTCGGCCTTACTGCCGACCGATCGTTATGCCCGCGCCCAGGTCCTGCAGTGGCTGTTCTTCGAGCAGTACAGCCATGAACCGTACATCGCCACCGTGCGCTTCTGGATCTACTGTCTCGGCAAGCGCGAGGAATGGGCCGACAAGATCGCCGAGGCGCGGATCAAAGGCTATGCCGCGCTGGCCGTCATGGAGCGACAGTTGCAGCAGACGGCGTTCCTGGCCGGCGCGGCCTACAGCATTGCCGACATCGCGCTGTATGCGTACACGCACGTCGCGGAGCAGGGCGACTATTCGCTGGAAAGCTATCCGGCAGTGCGGGACTGGCTGGCGCGCGTGGTGTCACAGCCGGGGTTTGTCGCGATGCCGGATGTGATCCGCTGAAGAAAACCTAAGCTGCGGCATCTCGATACACCGCGCTGACGCGCGGCACTCGATGCGAACGGGTAGTTTGTATCTTCGGGATAAACAACGCTCCGTTCGGTTCGAGTGCCCGCACAGCGGGTGTATCGAGAACCCACCACAAAACTCACCAGCGGTAGTGCAGGCCCAGGCTGACCACTGGCCAGTAGCGCAGGCCTTCGATGTCCTGCTCGACCTCCTGGCGCTCATTGTCCAGTTCGCCGCGGAACGCCTGCGCGCGCGGGTCATTGCTTTCGACATCAAAGCCGCTGGGACCGGACGGATCGCATGCGGTGAGCGTCGAGTCGCAGGCGCGGCCCTGCGCAGTCAGCAGAACGGATGGCGCATCGGCAAACATGACACCGGCATCGAAGCTCAGGCCGAAGCCATTGCCGCTGGTCGTACCGCCCCAGCCGAGGCCGAGATACGGTGCGGCGGAACCGAAGTCGACATCGCCGTCGATACGGCCGGTCGCGGTGTATTCACGGCCACCGACTTCGTACTGGTCGTTGTCGCCGATCGTTTCCAGCGTGACTTCCGGTGCCGCGCTGTACAG
>JALYJV010000041.1 GCA_030775105.1 Pseudomonadota bacterium
CGACGATGCCGGCGACTACGAGCTGACGCCGCTGTGATGACAACGAACTCTCGGACCCACGTAGGGCGGGATAGCGCAGCGTATCCCCCCTTCCGCAGCATTTGTGCGAACAACGCGGCGGGAAACGCTTCGCTATCCCGCCCTACAAGGGCTTATGCATGAGCGCGTTGAAATCAGTCCGCATCCTCGAGCTCGCCGAGAGCGTCAGCGGCGAGTATTGCGGCAAGCTGCTGGCCGACTTCGGCGCCGAGATCATCAAGATCGAGCGGCCCGTCATTGGCAGTCCGACGCGCCGGCTCGGCCCGTTCGCCTCCGACGTGAGCGAGCCTGAGCGCAGCGGTCTGTTCGCATATCTCAACACCAACAAGCATTCGGTCGCGCTCGACCTGGACAATCCGGGGAGCGCGGCGACCTTGCAGCAGCTGCTGGAAAAGGTGGATGTCGTCATCGACGATCACGCACCGGGCTGGTTGCAGGCGCATGGCATCGACCCTGAGCAGCTCAGACCCGATCTGGTCGTGTGCTCGATCACCGCGTACGGGCAATCGCCGCCGGATGATCGTCTACATGCCGAAGACCTCAATGTCTTCCACAGCAGCGGCTGGGGTTATCACACGCCGAGCGGCGCAGCAGACACGCAGCCGCCGCTGAAGGGGCCAGGGCGCTTCCTGCCGAGCTACGAGGCAGCACTGGATGCAGCGCTGTGCATCGTTGCCAGCGTCTACGAGCGTGACGAATCGAAGCTCGGTCGTTTCATCGATATTTCCAGGCGCGATGTGCTTGCGTCGCGCGTCGACTACGTGCTCGGCCAGATGGCGGCCGGCGACATGGATGTCGGCACGCGCCGCACCGCCTTCGATCTGTTCGGGCCTGCCGGGATCTTCCCGTGCAAGGACGGCTACGCCTACATCTGGATGTCGGCGCCCGGTCACTGGGATGCGCTGCGCAAGCTGCTTGGCGATCCGGCGTGGATGAATGACTTTCCGGAGCGCTGGTTGGAGCGCGAATGCACACCGGAGCGCGTTGCGCAGTGCCGGCACCACATCGCCGCCTGGCTCAGGACGCAGAACAAAGATGAGGTTTCCGCCGAAGCGCAGCAGCTCGGCCTGACCTTGGTTGCAGTCAACAACGCGAAGGACCTGCAGGCTTCGCCGCAGTATGCATTCCGCGAATTCTTTGCCGAGGTGAAGCACCCGGTGCAGGGCACGGGTTTCTATCCGACCGTGCCGTACAAGCTCAGCGCGACACCGGCACGGATCACGCGGCCTGCACCGCTGCTTGGCCAGCACACGGGTGAGCGCCTGCCATGAGCGAACGCATGCGTGGCGGACCCCTGCAGGGTGTGCGCGTCGTCGAGCTGACCAAGGTCTGGGCCGGGCCGTATGTCGGCAAGTTGCTCGCTTTCCTTGGTGCCGAAGTCATTCGTGTCGAGAGCATGGAGTCGCTCGACGTCACCCGCACCTACGGCGTCAAGGACATCAACAAGGCGCCGGGCTTCCAGGCGGTGAATCCGCAGAAGCTCAGCGTGCAGATCGACATGAAGACGCCGCAGGGCGTGCAGCTGATTCTCGATCTGCTGCGTGAGTCAGACGTGCTGGTCGAAAACCTGCGCCCCGGCGCAGTGAAGCGTTTGGGCCTCGGCTACGAAGCCGTAAAGGCGGCCAAGCCCGACCTGATCTACGTCTCGATGGGCATGTTCGGCAGCGCCGGCCCGCTGGCCTACCAGACCGGCTACGCGCCGTGCTTCGCCGCGCTCGGCGGCGTCAGCCTGCTGGTCGGCGAGGGCGGTGGTGCACCGGGCGGCATGAACGTGCGCTACGCGGATTCGACCTTCGGTGCTGCAGCAGCGTATGCGGCAACAGTGGCTTTGTTGCACAAGCGCCGCACCGGCGAAGGCCAGTTCATCGATGTTTCCGCGGTCGAATGCATGACCAGCATGATCGGCGACGCCGTGATGGATTTCTCTCTCAATGGCACCGTCCGCGAATGCGACGGCAACCGCCATGCCGAGATGGCGCCGCACGGCGTCTACACCTGCCGCGACGGTGACTGGATCAGCATTGCGGTTGCCGGCGATTGTGCGTGGCAGGCACTGACCAAAGCGATGGGGCAACCGGAATGGGCGAGCAAGCCGATGTTCGCGACGCTTGCCGAGCGCAAGTCGCACGAGGCAGAACTGAACCGCCGCATCCGCGAGTGGACGGCCGGGCAGGATGCCGGCGAGCTGGCGACTGAACTGCAGAAGCACGGCATCGCGGCCGCGAAGAGCCTGAGCTCGGTCGATCTCGTTGCCGATCCGCAGCTCTGGGAGCGCGGCTTCTTCCGTGAAGTCAGCGACCGCGCCGGCAATGCCCGCACGGTCATCGGCCCGTCCTGGAAGATGAGCCGCGCCGCTGAAATTACCTCCGCCGCGCCGCGGTTGGGCGAGCACAACACCTACATCTTTGGCGAGTTGCTGGGGATGTCTGCCGAGAAGCAAAAGGAACTGGCCGAGGCTGGGGTCACACGGTAGCCCGGGTGCAACCCTGGTCGGCGTCGACCGATGTCTCGACCCCGCACTTCGTCCGGGCTACGGGATGTCGATATGCTTCGGCTTCATTCGATACCGGGGCGGAACATGATCTCAGTGCACAAGGCAGCCGACGGCAAGCTCAAGCAGGAAGTCAGCAACGGCCGCAATCAGATCTTTTCCGACGAGCCCGCCGAGGTCGGTGGCGACGACGCGGGTCTGACTCCTCATGACCTGCTGGATGCTGCGCTGGGCAGTTGTACCGCCTTGACGCTGACGCTCGTGGCACGGCGCAAGCAGATGCCGCTGACCGACGTGCGAGTCGAGATCACCAACGAGTCGCAGGATGGTATCTATCGCATGCACCGCCGTATCGAGCTGATCGGCGACCTGAGCGACGAGCAGAAGACCTATCTGCTCGGCATTGCCAACAAGTGCCCGGTCCACAAGATCCTCAGCGGCAAGTTCGAGATCGATTCGGCGCTGGTCTAGCGGGCTGCGGCCGGTGCGGGCATCTCGATATGCCGACGCGAGCGCCGGGCGCGATACGAGCGGGGGTTTTGACGGACGCTAAGCCCTCGATTGTCTGACTTCGCGCACCAATCGCTGCTGGCCGCCTCAAAGTATTCCGCCCGTCGCCACTCAACCTGTACCAACCTGGCGGGCAGCTGTGCTGGCGAAGGCCTGGGCTTGAAGATGGCCTAGATTGCCTGGGCCATCGCTCTTTAGCAGTTACTTTGGGTCAGAAATCCGACTCGCGGCTCTACGACACCCAGACGCCCACGGCGTACGAATCGAGCAGTCGCTTTCCTACAGACGTTCTCCAATCGACGCACTTAGGCTCGATGAGATAAATCAGATAAACCAAGGAGAAGATCGTGCCGACTCGATTCGCAACCGCAGTGCTGACTCCGATCCTCGCGGTGTCGGCCACCATCGGTGCCCAAGCGGCAGGAGCGGCGACCTGCGCCGACTGGAAACCGAATCTGGCGAACCAACTATCGTGCAATCTCGGCCTGATCGGGCCACCGCAACCCGCACAACCCGGCCCGGGGTTCATCGATGCGGCGGGCTGCGGCGCACCGGTAGTGAAATCCGATGGCACCGCATGGAAGTGCACGTTCTCCGACAACTTCGACGGTATCAACCTGGATCGTGCGAAGTGGTTACCGCAGACAAACTTCGTGAACGGCAGCGACACGGTCTACGCCTGCTACATCGACGACCCGGCGGTCATCAGCGTGTCCGGCGGCATGCTCAATCTCTCCGTGAAGGAAATGGCGCAGCCGGTCGCAGGGTGCCCCAGCAACCGCGCCGGTTCACGGTACGCCGCAGGGCAGATCACGACCTACTATCTGTTCTCGCAGAAGTACGGCCGTTTCGAGGCTCGCATCAAGGTACCGCTGGCGAGCGCGCCCGGTCTCCAGGAGGCATTCTGGCTGTGGCCTGACGTGCGCTATCACAGCACCGCGCTCTACCCTCTGTCCGGCGAGATCGACATCGTCGAGACCTACTCCCAGCACCCGAACCTGGCCATCCCGTTCCTGCACTACTCCGCCGACCTGCTGGGACAGCTGCCGGGCGTGAACACTGCGTGGACCTGTCAGGCAAACCGTGGCGAATGGAATACCTACACACTGGAGTGGACCGCAAACCGCCTGGAAGTGCTGGTCAACGGCCAGCCGTGCCTGGTGAACAACTCGAACGATCCGGCCTTCGACAAGCGTTACATCATCGCGCTGACGCAGGCTCTCGGAACCGGCGCCAACGCCTACGGTGGCGTCGGCATGCTGCCTGCCACCACGCAGGTCGACTACGTGCGAGTCTGGCAGTAGCGCGAGGTTCAGGAGGGACGAACGTTCTCGAAACCAGATCGAAAAGTACGTCGACACCGCGAGCTCAGTGACTGTGTAAGTACTGACAGAGTGACCCGTCCTGAAATAGGTTGACACCTATACGGGGCGAAAATTGTAGCTAAAGCATGTTGGAAACGGACGCCCGATGAACCTCATCGGGCGTTTTGTATTTGAGGGACAGGTGCGGTCGTTC
>JALYJV010000042.1 GCA_030775105.1 Pseudomonadota bacterium
GCCGCCGTCGACGTCGACCAGTACGTCAACGCCATCGCGATAGATCAGCTCGCCGCCGATGTTCGCGCCGAACAGTGAGGTCGAGAAGCTCAAGGCGGTCAGATCAATGCCGTCGAAGTAGCGGATGTTGTAGGTGACCGGAACCTGGATGCCGAGCGCTGCGGTGGTCAGCGGCGGCCCTCCGTTGAGGCCCGGCATCAGCACGGCATAGCCATAATTCTGCACCGGCGCTGGCGTGGTGTTGTGGTAACGCAGCTGATACAGCCCGAGCGTCGTGTCGGACGTGATCTGATACTTCACGCCAGCACCCCACTGACCATGATCGCTGGGCATGATGTCGCGTTCACGCACGACATTGATGTAGCGCGGCGTGTTCGGCTGCGGAATGATGCCGAGCGGCAGATTCGCATCCGGCAGCAGGGGATTGAGCGCGTCCAGGACACCCTCAAGCAAGCCGGTCACCGCATCCGTCGGCAGCTGTGGTGCAAGCAGATCAACCACCAGTTGCAGGGTCTCCGGCAGATCGCCGGACAGCAGATTGAGGTCGGACAGATTGCCGAGATAGAGCGGGTTCTCGATGCCCCAGATGAACTGCGCGCCAGGCCCGACCACATCGGCCACCGAGAAGAACTCGCCGACGGGGTTCAGCTCAACCGGCTTGAACTCAAGCTTGTACTGCGCCAGCAGCGTGATGTCGGCATTGATCGCGTACTGCAGCGACACCTGATTCACCGGCAGCAGGATGCTCTTCACATCTGCGCCCGGCACCGAGGCCTTCGTCGCATCGGCTGGCGACTGCGCCAGCGCGACGCCGGAGAAGAACAGACTCTCGCCCCAGGCCGCGATGTGGCGACCGGCGCGCAGGTTCAACGCGCCCTCGTCGCCGATGTACCAGGAGCCATAGGCATAGGCGTCGAGCAGGCGTGCGCGCTCGCCGGCATAGCGGCGCGCGCTGTCGCTGAACTGGTCGATCTCGCCCTCGAACTCGAACTGCGGATCACCGTCCGTGCGACTGATCGTCTCCGGCGAGTTGTTGTCATTGCGACGCCGGTAGGCGCCGTCGATGAACGCATCGCCACGCAGCAGCAGGCCATAGTCGTTCTTCTGGAAATGCAGTTCGCCGAGCAGGCTCAGGCGATTGTTGACGATCGAGCCCTTGGAGAAATTGCGGTCACCATCGTCATAGTTGTTCGATTCCGGAAACTTGATGAAGTCGGGAATCGGGATTTCCGAACTCGGCGGCGTGTCGATGATCCCGGCATGGGGATCCCGCAGGCGCACACCGAGTGCGTACGTGCCCTGCAACTGGTAGTCGGTCTCGATGCCGAACAGAGTGGTGGAACCGGCGTGGGCAATGTCATTGACCCCCGCCAAGGCGATCAGACCCGCGCCCGCGGACAGCACCCGCGCGCGGGCGTACTTGGTTTGCAGCATCATTCTTCAGCGTCCCTGCATCGATCAGCGGCCGATACTAGGGAGCGATCACGGCGCGGTCGTCATCCAAGAAGACGAATCGGCGAGAAGAATCACTGCTCAATTTCGTATTGTTTTGGTCAGCGGTTTCCTACACAGTGACGCAGCGGTTCACACAGACAGAACTAATAAGAGGGGCGCCATGCAGTATCTGAGTCCGATCGACGCCGCATTCCTGCGTATGGAATCGAAGCGCACGCCGATGCACGTCGGTGCGATGATGACCTTCAAGCTTCCGGACAAGGCACCGCGCGATTTCCTGCAGCGCCTGCTCAAGCGCATGCGCCAGCACCCGTTCATGCCGGCGCCCTTCGGCAGCAAGCTCTCGCGCACGCGCTTCTCGAAGCTCGCGCCGACATGGGTCGATGCCAACGTCGACATGGACTACCACCTGCGTCATTCGGCCCTGCCCTATCCGGGCGGCGAACGTGAACTGGGCATTCTTGTTGCGCGCCTGCACTCGCATCCGCTGGATCTGAGCAAGCCGCTCTGGGAGGCCCACATCATCGAAGGCCTCGAGAACAACCGCTTCGCGATCTACTTCAAGGCACATCACTGCGCGATTGACGGCATGGGTGCAATGCGCATGGTGCAGCGCTGGCTGTCGCTGGACCCGAATGACACGCGCGCCGATGGTCCCTGGGTGCTCGGCGCGAAGCCGCCACGCGAGCAGGCTGCCGCGCCGAAAGAAAGCTTCGCCGCGCGCCTGAAAAAGCCGATCGTCTTCGCCGGCGGCCAGATCAGCTCCCTGCGTGATCTGACCTCGGCGCTGATCAAGATGAGTCAAGGCGAGGACAGCGGCACGCGCGCGGCCTTGTCGACACCGCGCAGCCTGTTCAATGTCGCGATCGGCCAGCAGCGCCGCCTCGGCACGCAGATTCTCAGCCTCGCGCGCGTCAAGGCGGTTGCTGCCGCCGCCGATGTCAGCACCAACGACGTGCTGATGGGCGTCTGCGGCGGCGCGATTCGCCGCTACCTGAAGGAGAACGGCGAACTGCCGACACGCTCTCTGCTCGCATCGGTGCCGATGGGCCTGGCGCGACCGGATGGCAAGACCGGCAACGCCGTCGCCGGCTTCGTCTGTCCGCTCGGCACCCACCTCGACGATCCGCGCGAACGCCTGCAGCAGATCCGCCGCGTCAGCCTGCGCGCGAAGGCAGAACTCGGCGCGATGTCACCGACCGCGCTGAGCCAGTTCGCGCTGCTCGGCCTGTCGCCGCTGATCCTCGGCCAGATGACCGGCGCTTTGCCCAAGCTGCCGCCATTCTTCAACTTCGTCGTCTCAAACGTCGTACTGTCCAAGCAGCCGCTGTACCTGATGGGCGCCGAGCTGGAAGCGATGTATCCGGTGTCTTTCCTGTTCGACGGCTACGCGCTCAACATCACCCTCGTCGGCTACTGCGATCGGGTCGCGGTTGGCTTTCTTGGAGACCGCGAAGCGATTCCGAGCCTGCAGCGCCTCGCGCTGTATGCCGGCGACGCGCTGGGCGAACTCGAACAGGCGGTCGGCATCTCACCCCGACCCGCAGCGACCAAGCCGCCCACCAAGAAAAGTCCTGCGCCCGCCAAACGTAAATCCAGTCGTTCAGCCAAGGTCAACTGAACGGGCGCAGTATCGATGGCTTGCCGGTTACGCTGGAGCGCGTCAATGAACAAGATCTCGATGAGCCTGCTTGCTGCTGGATTGTTTGCCACGCTCAGCGCGTGCTCGAACGATGACAGCAGGAAGGAACAGCGCTGCGAAACGCCGTCGGCAGTCAATCCGCCGATCAACGAAGCCTTCAACATCGAGGTTGGATCGACCGTCTCGGTCGACGACGGCGGACTGCAGGTCACGTTTGTTGGCGTCGACGGCGATTCGCGTTGTCCATCCGACGTGCAGTGCGTCACTGCCGGCAGCGCGATCATCCGCCTGACCGGCCAGCCCGCTGGACGCGACGCCGAAACATTCACGCTGGAAACTGACGCCGACACTTCGCAGACACTGGCGTTCGATAGCGGCTTCTATCAGATCGAGTTGGGTGAAGTCGAACCGTTTCCGATCTCGACCCGGGAGATCGCCGACGATGGGTATTGCGTGACGCTTACGGTTGCGAAAGCGCTGGAGTAGTCGCGTCACGCGGTGCGCCGCGCGCTGCGCACGCGGCACTCGAGACGAACGGAGTCCTGCTGTGATGGCCCCACAAAACTCCGTTCGCATCGAGTGCCTGCGAAGCAGGTGTAT
>JALYJV010000043.1 GCA_030775105.1 Pseudomonadota bacterium
CGGATGCGCGACCGGCTTGACCGCGAGCAGGCGCAGGGTCAGCTCGGCCTTGGCCGGCAGACCCTTCGGCAGCACGTCGCCATCGACATCGACGCTGTGATGCTGGTCGCCGCTGGCGGCATGCAGCGTCGCCTGTACACGGCAATCGCTGAGCTTTGCGCCTTCGGCGAACATGCCGCGCTCGGCCTGCTGCAGCAGCGCGGCACGCGCCGCAGCCAGACCGGCGTCGGTCGCTGCCGGCAGCGTCATCTCGAAGCTGTGGCCGACATCCGAGAAGCCGATGCCGAAAGCCGAGAACACCGCGGCAAGACCTGGAATGATCACGCGCGAGATGCCGGCCGCTTCGGCGACCTTGCAGACCACGAACGGACCTGCACCACCGAAGGCAGCGAGCGTGGTATCGGGGCCGATCTTGGTGTACCGCTTGAGACTGTTGGCGACCTTGGCAACCCAGGCCGTCTCCATCTGCTGCACGGCAGCCTGCACGTCGAGCTTGAGCGGCCCGGCGACCGCGGTCGTGATCGCCGCCTGCGCACGCTCGGCATCGATCTTCAGTTCGCCGCCGAAGTACGAGGCCGGATCGAGCAGGCCTGCAAGCAGGAACGCATCGGTGATCGTCGCTTCCTTGCCGCCGAGGCCGAAGCAGGCCGGGCCAGGGGCGCCGCCGACGCTCTCCGGGCCAACCTTGATCGTCTTGCCATCGGGCGCGTTGCCACCCTGTACATTGATGATGGAGCTGCCGCCGACGCCGACGCTGGTCACGTCGCAGAGTGGAAACGAGGTCGCCACGCCTTCGACCTTGCCGCGCTCCTCGGTGCGCACCGTGCCGTTCTCGACCAGCGCGATGTCGGTCGTCGTCCCGCCGATGTCCATCGTCAGCAGGCTCTTGAAGCCGTAGTGCGCTGCCAGCGCCTTCGCCCCCTCCGCACCACCGCGCGGACCGGAGCTGTAGGTCTTGATCGCCACCGTGCGGGCGACGCGTGCAGCGTTGCCATCATTGCGGAAGATCAGCAGCGGATTCCTGGTCTTGTATTCGCGCAGGCGATGCTCGGCGGCGTAGAGGAAGCGCTCCATTGCCGGATGCAGGAACGCGTTGAACAGCGCGGTCCAGGTACGGCGCGAATCATCAGCATCGCCCGAGAGCTCGTGCGAGTAGAGAATTGGCAGCGCACCGAGCAGATGCGGCGGGAAGCGCCGCAACAGGACTCGCTTGAGCGCGTTCTCCGCTTCGTTGCGACCGGCGCCACCGAACGCGACGACGACGCGATTCGCGCCAGCCGAGGACAGTACGGTGATCGCACGCGTGGCCGCTGCATCGAGCGCCTCGGCGGACTGCGTGATGTCGAGTTGCTCGACACGCGATCCAACCAGGGCATCGAACAGTCCGGCAGATTGCGCATCACCGCGCAGGCTCTGCAGCGAAAGATTGCCGTCGGTGACCAGACCGAGTCTCGGCCCCTTGCGCTCGACCAGGGCGTTGGTGCCCTGGGTCGTCGAGTAGCGGATCAGTTCGGTGGCGAGCAGCAGGCGCTGCGGATCGTTCTCACCGTAGATCAGGCGCGAGGCTTTCGTGATGCCTTCGAACAGGCACTTCGACAAGTCGTACGGCGTCGTGATCGTCTTGGTGCGATGAACACGATCGCCATCGATCACGCAGATGTCGGTCAGTGTGCCGCCGTTGTCGATGTTGATCAGCAGGCCGCCGCTCGATACCGCGGCGACTGACGATGTGAGCTTGGTGGCTGCAGCGGTCATCGAGGCGCTCCGCAAGCGTCAGTTCGGATGGCGGCGACAACGCCGCCGCAGCTTGCAGGGATCGCATGAGCCATGCCGGGTCTCCTCCGGATTGTGAGTGTTCGGGAATATCTGGAGACGATGGCCAGAGGCCTCGCCTTCTATCCACTCAAGGTATCGATTCGGTGCTGCGCTTTCCGCTACCCAGGAGGGTAGTTTTTCCAACTCGCCGTGCGTCTGTCGTGCGCAGCGAAGAATTCAGCGGCATAAGAAGCACCGATAACCGCAACCACCTCATGGTGCAGCGCGTCATTCCCGACACCGCCATCGGCGCTCTGCGCGCGATGCGTCACTTAGTTCGGCGCAGCGGCGAGTTCGCAGGATTCCGCGACACCCTGCGCTGCACGGAAGCGCGACCATTCCTTGTCATAGACCTGCTGGGCGATCTGCTTCATCTCATAACCACTCAGATCGCGGAACATGCGCCGGTAGTCATCCGGATTGCGCTCGACAGATCCCGTGATCAGCTCCAGCGTGTAGCCGGCCTCGCGGTTCTGCGCGACGCCCATCGCAAAATCGACCGCGTCTGCACACCAGTCGTCGGACTTCGGCGCAGCGGATGCCGGCGGCAGCGCCAGCGCAGCAAGCAGCGCAAGCGCCATCGTCTTTCCAGTACAAGCCGGGCTCATGAGCGCACTCCGTCCATGGATGTTTCAGGTTGCGGCTCCGGCGCAACCGCGGCGGGCGGCGCTGCATCAAGCTGCACGGCGCAGGAGCGGATCGTGCTGCGCGCGGCGATGAATCGGGTCCATTTGCCTTCGTAGACCTGCTTGACCAGCAGCTGCATGTCCGCCTCTTCGAGGTCCGGATACTGCTGCTTGAACACCTTCTGGCTCTCGTGAACCATTGTGCTCAGTTCCTGCTGCTCCTTGCCCTGCGAGCGCCGCTCTGCGGTACGGATCGCGAAGTCGACCATGTCTGCGCAGTAGGCATCGGTGACCGGTGCCGGTGCCGCCGGCGCCTGTGCTGCAAAGCCAAGCAGTACCGTCGCACCGATACAAACTCTGAGTGATGTCATCGTCGTGCCTCTCATCAGCAATCGTCTGAAGGTTCAGCCCAGACCCAGCGCAACCAGCGCCGTCTTGGTCAGATACTTGTCGTAGATCTTCGGATCGTTGACCGAAGTGCTGTGACCACCGGTGATGGACTTGACCTGTTCGAGTCGGGTCATGCGACCGGTCTGTACATCGAAGGCGTGCACATGCGCCCACGACCAGTACGGATGCGCGCCGTCCTTGAAGGTCTTGCCGTTGTCTTCGTACAGCGAGAATGCACCGTCGAAGGAGTGAAACGGTTCGCCGCGACGGTCGTACGACACCATCGCCACCGGCAACTGCGTGCGCGCGTCGAACCAGACATGCTTGCGCCCGACCGGCGCTCGCGGAAATTTCACCGGTTCGGCCGCGGTCTCGATCGCCTCAGGGATCAGCTCGACGTCGGTATCCCAGAAGGTCTTGCCCTTCGGTCCGCCATGTGTCTTGTGCTCCCAGTTCGGATGCGCCGAGTTCCAGCCGCGCGACACCGCAGCGAGAATCGGCCCGCGACCGATGGTCCGGTAGTTGCCCCAGGTGTTGAGTGGATCGCCCGCAGCCCAGGCATCGGACAGATAGATCGTCGAACCCGTGATCAAGGGCTCGAAGCGCTGATCGGTCGGAAACTGGCGCACGCGGCGGAACTCCGGCACATAGCCGTAGAGATCCGGAAAGCTGTTCTGGTCATACGGCCAGACGTTGAGGAAGGACGTGCCCTTTGCGCTCATCGGCGTCATGAAGAACACCGACTGCAGACGCAGCCTGTCTTCGTGGCCGGTCAGGTACGGCTTGGGATCCAGCACGGTGCGCCCGACTGTTGCCAACTCGGCCCAGCCGGTGTCGTAGTGGTAGAGCACTTCGCCGTCCGGATCGAGCGCATACGCCTTGATCGCATACAGCGACGCATCATGCCGGCCCCAGCTCAAGGTCAGGCCGGCAAACATCTCGAGTGCACCAGTCGAGTCCGGGAATGGCAGGCCGCCGATCCAGGGCTTGCCATCTCCGGTGACGACATTGCCGGTTGCATCGAAGCGCCCCTTGCCGCGATTGCGCAGCGTCGCCTCCAGATACGGAATCGGGCTCAGACGCGTGATGTCTGTTGTCGTCTTCACAATCCGCAGACGCCGTCCCATGGTCTTGATCTGGATGTACTTGATCGGCTCGATCAGTTCCTTGATCAGATCGACGTTGCCGGCGTGAATCTCATCGCCGGTCTTGATCCTGCCCTTGGTATAGGCGTCGATTGAAAGCAGTTCTTCCGGATAGGCCTTGCCGCTCTCGCCGTTCTGCGCAATCGCCTGCCACGCCGGCATCAGCACGCCGGCCGCCGCACCGCTGGCCAGCGCCCTGAGGAAATGGCGCCGACTGAAATCGCGGCCGTAGCGCAGCACTCGCATCCAGAACCTCTAGAAAACCGCCTTCGTAAAACAAAGCCGGCGGTCAGATCACTGACCGCCGGAAGGGGGAGGGATTACCGCATTGTTGATGGTGCGGACATCAACGTCTCATTGTGGTGGAGCCGGTCACTGCCTAGAACTGATAGCCGATGCGAACCGTGAGTTCATCGGCAAAATCCACCGTCGACAGCAGGGTCTCGTTCGGATTGGCGCTGCCGAGCGAACCGTTGATGTAGGTGTAGAACGCTTCGAGCGTCCAATCACCCGACGGTTTCCACTTGATGCCCGGCTGCACGAGGATGCTGCCGCGCGGGTCATACAGGGTGGCGAAGCCGATGCGGTAGATGTCCTGCGGGAACGGCTGCTGGAATGCGAAGGCGATGTAATGCGCGCCGTCGATGCCCGCACCTTCACCCGCTTCGCTGCCGCCGTAACCGCTCAGATGCCGGCCGAACATGTCGTCGGTATCGCGGTACATGTACTGGAACACCATGTAGGTTGCCGGGAACGCATTGGTGAAGCGGTGGTACTTCTCCATAACCAGCGCGCCGACGAAGGCGTCATCCGTCATGAACGACTGCTGCAGGCTGGTACCGGTGAACGTGCGGTCCGGCGTGAAGCTGGTCTCGACGTTGATGATCAGCTGGTCGAGCAGGCCACCGGGCTCGCCCTCCGTGACATAGCTCGCGCCCAGGCCGTACACCTCCTCCTGGAAGTACTCGCGGGCGATGTGCCCCCGCAGCGACCCGCCGGCGGCGATGAAGAAGGTATTCAGCTCGTTGACCGCCTCCTCGTAGTTGTCGACGTGCGACGCAAAGATCTCCTGCGAACCCGGGAACTCGTCGATCGACGCGTTGAGGCCGGAGACGCCGAGCAGACGCACCTGAGCCGCGTAGTTGAACCACTCGTTCGCCGAGTACACGCCCCCCGGTGAAGCCTCGAACGGCGTGCGCGCGAGAATTTCACCCGACGTGCGGCCGGTCAGCGCAAGCGTCGTGTTGACGAGCGCACCGAGCGTTCCCGGCGTGTTCGGCAGATCCTTGTTGACGCCGGACTCGGTCCAGCGGAACACGCCGTCCGGGTTGTAGCGCTGCACCGCCATTGCCTGGAAGCCCCACTGGCCGAAGTCACCCTTGAAGCGCAGGCCGTAGCTCAGCTTGTCGTCGTAGCCGCCGCTCTTGTACAGGTCATGCACCGTGAATTGCACGGGAATCACGTTGTACTGCGTGTTCGGATTGCCGTAGATCGACGGCTGGAACTTCTGGACAAAGCTGTCCAGCAGCATCGAGTCATTGATCTGATAGCCGGTGCGCAGGGCGAGCGACGGCACGCGCTTGTCGGAAAACTCTTCCTGCGCGTAGTCGAGCAGCGAGTGACGACGCAGGTCGAGGCCGTTCACGACGTCGAAGACGCGGAAGAAGATCGCCTGACCCCAGGCAATCTGCTGATTGCCGAGACGCATGTTGAGCGCACCGGCGTTGTATTCGAGGAACAGTGCGGGAAAGTAGACCTGATAGTTCTCGCCGGCCCACTCCAGCGGGTTCGCATTGCCACCGCCTTCGACTTCGTAGCCGAAATAGTTCGGGCTGCCCGCATACAGCTCGGGATAGCCGCCGCTGATGCCGCCGCGGACGTTCTCGTAGTCTCTGGCGTCGAACTCGTCGTAATCGGCCGGATCGTAGATCGCGCGGACGCGGCCAATGAACTTGAAGCTCTGGCTGATCTGCACGCCTACCTCGACTTCAGCGCGGAGGATTTCGTAGTTGATATCGTTGTCGACGGTCTCGAACGGCTGACC
>JALYJV010000044.1 GCA_030775105.1 Pseudomonadota bacterium
GTCCGGAGTTCCTCCGAACCGCGGTACCAGCGTTTGCAATTCTTCGGCGGCCGAACGGCACTGTCCCGCGCGCTGCGTAAACACGCTTTTCAGATTTGCGGACTTGGCGTGCTCAGCGCAGGTTCGAAAGCCATATTCGCCATCCTTGCAGTTTTCAATCAAGTCGTTGAGTGTTTTGACAACGTCGTCGCGGTCCATGCTTGCTCCTGGTTGTAGTGACTATGGATAGGGAAATTCGGCAGTTTTCGTGCCTGAGCAGCATAAAATCGGCATCAGTCTTGCTTGTTGTCATTAACGCGTTACCTACAAATAGGAGCGAGAGGGGTGGCCCAATTGTCAATGCAGGGTGCGGGCGGTCTGGCACCGCCGCACTTGTTGGACATCACGATGTTCTGGAGCCCCCGCAGTGGCGGTGTCGCCCGCTACCTGCGCAGCAAGCGCGATTGGCTGGGGACCAAGTCGAACTGGCGTCACACCATCATGGCGCCGGGGCCGGCGACGGCGGAAACCACCCCCATTGCTGCCTTGCCGCTGCCGTTTTCGGGCGGCTACCGCTTTCCGCTACGGCGCGCAGCGACCGCTCGCGCGATCGTTGGCCAGCAGCCGGATCTGATCGAAGTAGGCGACCCTTATCGCTGCGCATGGGCGGCATTGGACGCAGGACAACGGCTGGGCGTACCAGTAGCGGCGTTCTATCACTCGAACGCAGACGCTCTGTCGCAGCACGTTCTACCTCGCATGTTTCAGGGGGTGGTACGGCAGTACCTGCGCCATTTGTACCGCAACTTCGACACCGTCTTCGCGCCGAGTCACTGGGCTGCTGACGCGTTACGCGGGCTCGGTCTCGATAACGTTGTGCTGCAGCCGCACGGCGTCGATTGCCATGTTTTTCATCCGCGCCAGCACGCCGCCGCCTGGCGCCAGCAGCTGGGGTATGCACCGTCGGACATCGTGCTGATCTACACCGGCAGGTTCGCGTCCGAAAAAAATCTGGATCGCCTCACGGCTGCGGTTGACCGGCTGGGCGCGCCGTACCACCTAGTCGCGATCGGTGATGGTCCGCGCCCGCCGCGCGGTGCGCGGCTTCGGGTGCTGTCTTATCAGCCAGACGCCGCAGCCCTGGCGCGTGCTCTGGCAAGCGCCGATATCTTCGTTCACGCAGGAGACCAGGAAACGTTCGGACTCGCCGCACTGGAAGCGCTTGCGTGCGGGACGCCAGTGATTGCGCGCGCCTGTGGCGGACTGACGGATCTGCTCGACGGGCGTGCAGCGATCGGTGTCGAGAGCGCTACCGTAAGCGCGTTTGCCGAAGCAATTTCAGCAACGGCGCCCGTGGCCGCGACGCTGCGCGAAGAAGCGCGCCGCCGGGCGCTCGAGTTCGATGCGAATCTTGCCTTCTCGCGGTTGCTCAAGCGCTACATAGCTTTGTGCTTTTCCGCACGTCCGAGCGATGCGCAGCCGAAGGAAGAGCGGTATGCGGCCTGAGTTCAGCCGCGAATCGCCGCGCGCGCCCGCGCAGCGCTGGCTTTGTGTATCTCTGCACGACGACGCGCCCGCAACCTGGCCGTACTGTCGGAACGTCCTCGAAGCCGTGCAGGAAGTGGCCGACGTTCCGCTGACGTTGCTGGTAGTTCCCGCCTATCACGGGAAATGCTCGGCGCAGCCCGAGTTCGAGCACGCTATCAGTGAGCAGCAGTCGGCAGGGCACGAACTGGCTTTGCACGGATATTTTCATGCGGATCCTCATGTGCCCAGCGACATCGTCGACTGGGTCCGGCGGCGCGTTTACACCGCAGGCGAAGGCGAGTTTTGCGCACTGTCGGAAGAAGAAGCGCGCGAGCGGCTTACTCTGGGCAGTCGCTGGTTTGCTGCCAACGGGTGGACCATGGCGGGCTTTGTGGCGCCTGCGTGGTTGCTCGGCGCCGGCGCTTGGCGCGCCCTGCGCGCAAGCAATGGTTTGCAGTACACCAGTACGCTGACGAGGTTGGTCGCGTTACCCGAAGGTCAGGCGATTCGTGCACCGTGCTTGACGTACAGCGTCCGCAGTGCCTGGCGTCGCCCCACGTCGATCGTATGGAACACGCTACTTTCGCGCGCAACTCAGAGTTCGCAAATTTTGCGTCTGGGACTTCACCCCTTTGATGCGGAGTCAGGCCCGGTACGACGCTCGTGGCAGCGGCTGCTGAAACGCGCGCTGAAGGACCGCACGGCAGTGACGAAGGCAGAGTGCGTGCGGCGGTGGCGCCTGCAGGCGGCTCGTCTCGAGCATCAACCTGCGCCGCAGGCTTTCTCGCAATCTCCTAACTTTCAGAGACACTCATGAACGCTTTCCAATTAATTTTTCTTGGCACTGCTCTCGTTGCCACGTCGCTAACCGCCTCTGCTGCGATCAAGGAAGGCCGCACGTCGAATGACCGACCCTACGTTAGCGGCGGCGTCGGACTGGAGGAGTCGGAACGACTCAAGCAAATGGCGGACAAGTTTTCATTGCAGCTCATCGTCTCTTCGCGGTCGGGCGCGTACCTCGCCGACACGCGCGTCACGATCGTCGGTGCAAGCAATCAGAAAGTCCTGGACATGACGCTCGACGCCCCGTGGCTGCTGGTGGATCTTGCGCCTGGCAAGTACAAAGTTTCCGTGGCCCACGCCGGTGCCACGCAAGAGCGCAATGTGGACCTGGCGGCCGGCAAGCGCGAACAGATCGTGATTCAGTTCAACGTTCCCGCCGACACCGCCAAAAACCCACCATCACCGGCTAAGTAGCCGCTGCTGGCACATCACTTGCTCATCTATTCGGCCAACCAATCGTCTACGACAGTTGGTTGTTCGGCCCGCGTCCATCCCCTCCCCTTCCCCGAGACGCCGGGTC
>JALYJV010000045.1 GCA_030775105.1 Pseudomonadota bacterium
GACGCGGACCAGACCGGTGCGGAACACGTTCTCGGCCATTTCGCCGACCGCGCGGATGCGGCGGTTACCGAGATGGTCGATATCGTCCGTGTGCTGCTCGCCGTTGCGGATCGCGATGATCTCGCGGACCACTTCGATGATGTCGGAATGCTCGCGCCCATACTTGGCAAACAGGCCCTTCGAGAACTCGTCGTTGAACTTGGCAAACAGCTCACCGTCGTACACCACGCCCGGACCTTCAACGGCGTCACGGCGCAGGCGGCGGTTGAACTTCATGCGACCGACGGCGGAGAGGTCGTACTTCTCGGGCGAGAAGAACATGCCGTGGAACAGGGTCTCGGCGGCGTCCTTGGTCGGCGGTTCGCCGGGGCGCATCATGCGATAGATTTCGACCAGCGCTTCGAGCTTGTTCTTGGTGCCGTCGATGTTCAGCGTCGTCGAGATGTACGGCCCCTTGTCGACGTCGTTGACGTACAGGGTCGGCACTTCGGTAACGCCGGACTCGCGCAGCTTGGCCAGCAGGTTCGCGGTCATCTCGGTGTTGGCGGTCGCGATCACTTCGCCGGTGCCCTTGGCAACGAGGTCACGCGCGATGATCTTGCCTTCGAGATAGTTGTCCGGCACGTGCAGCCGCTTGAGGCCGGCGTCGGCGATCAGCTTGATGTGGCGCGCCGTGATCAGCTTGCCCTGCTCGACCAGCATTTTGGTGCCGTCGGTGATGTCGAACTGCGCCTTCTCGCCCTTCAGGCGTTCCGGCACCAGCTCCATGCTCGCGCCGTCGGCGTCGAGGCGGAACAGGTTCTGCTCGTGGAACATGCCGAGCATCTGCTCGTTGTTGTAGCCGAGCGCACGCAGCACCACCGTCACCGGCAGCTTGCGGCGGCGGTCGATACGGGCGAACAGGTTGTCCTTGGGGTCGAACTCGAAGTCCAGCCACGAGCCGCGATACGGAATGATGCGTGCCGAGTACAGCAGCTTGCCGGAGCTGTGGGTCTTGCCCTTGTCGTGGTCGAAGAACACACCGGGCGAACGATGCAGCTGGGACACGACGACACGTTCGGTGCCGTTGATGATGAAGGTGCCGTGGCCGGTCATGAGCGGCACTTCGCCGAGGTAGACCTCCTGCTCACGGACGTCCTTGACGCGCTTTTCCTTGGATTCGCGATCGAAGATCACGAGGCGCACGGTCACCTTGAGCGGCGCCGCATAGGTCATGCCACGGACGCGGCATTCCTTCTCGTCGAAAGTCGGCTCGTCGAAGCGATATTTGACGAACTCCAGCGCCGCGGCACCGTTGTACGACGACATCGGGAAAACGGATTTGAACGAGGCCTGCAAGCCCGCATCGCGGCGCTTGGACGGTTGGATCTCAGCCTGCAGAAAATGCCGGTAAGAGTCGATCTGCGTCGAGAGCAGATACGGGATTTCCAGCGTTTCCTTCAGCTTGCTGAAGTCCTTGCGGATGCGCTTCTTCTCGGTAAACGAGTAGGCCATGGCGTGCGTTACCTCTGTGTACAGCTTTGGGAATCGGGAATCGGGAATCTGGAGTTCGTAGCGCGGCGTGGCGCTACGAAATCACGATTCCCCATTGCCGCTTCCGGATAAACGCGCAAAACCCTGGCCGGAGAGGACTCCGGCCAGGCTTTGCACAACGGAAGCAAGACGTAACAACGTCTTACTTGAGGTCGGCCTTGCCGCCAGCCTCTTCGAGCTTCTTCTTCATGTCGTCGGCAGTCTTCTTGTCGACGCCTTCCTTCACGGTCTGCGGTGCGCCTTCGACCAGGTCCTTGGCTTCCTTCAGACCCAGGCCGGTCAGCTCGCGCACGACCTTGATGACGCCAACCTTCTTCGCAGCGTCGATGCCGCTCAGAACGACCGTGAATTCGGTCTGCTCTTCAACAGCAGCGGCAGCCGGGCCGGCGGCAGCAGCAGCTGCAACCGGGGCGGCGGCGGTGACGCCAAACTTGTCTTCCATCATCTTGACCAGGTCGACAACGTCCATCACGGACATGTTCGAGATCGCGTCAAGAATTTCTTCTTTCGTTGCCATGTTTCAAATACTCCAATAAAGTGTGAAAAAGCCTAGCTTTTGTAACGCCAGTCTTTTGGTAACAGATGTCAACGCTTAAGCGCTTGCGCCCTTCTGGTCAGCAACGGCCTTGACCGTGCGAACAAACTGGGCGGTGGGTTCTGCCAAGGTACGAACGAGCTTGGTGACCGGTGCCTGCAGCGTGCCCATGAGGATCGACAGAGCCTGATCCTTGGTGGGCAGCGTGGCGAGCTTGTCGAGATCCTTGGCACCGTACAGCTTGCCACCGACCGCAACAGCCTTAACGACCATCACTTCGTTTGTTTTGACAAATTCCTTGATCAGACGCCCAACCGCACCCGGATCCTCCAGAGAGAAACCGAGAACGAGCGGGCCGACCAGCGCAGGGGTCAGGCACTCGAATTCAGTACCTTCCACCGCCCGACGGGCCAGCGTGTTCTTGACCACGTGCAGATAGACGCCGCTTGCACGGGCCTTCGAACGCAGTTCGTCGAACTTGCCAGCCGACAGGCCGCGGTACTCGGTTGCAACAGCCGAGAGCGCGCGCTTGGCGACTTCGTTGACTTCCGCAACCAGGGCCTTCTTGTCATCCAGCCTGAGAGCCATCAGAACTCCTAGTCGCTACTTCCATAAAAGGGCACTTCGCCGATTGGCTCCGCGCCCACCTTTACGGTGTCTCCACCGTCTGCGTATGCGGTCTTGCGACCTTTAATCTCCGGGCTCATGCCCTTGCCACATACGGTCTTTGACGTGGGGCTTTCGCCACACTTCAAAATTGTCGATGCGACGTGCGCGCATAACCGCGCTCACGTCGCATCCAATGCTTATTCCGGCAACGAACCGACGTCGACGCGCAGGCCGGGGCCCATCGTCGAAGACAGCGTGACCTTCTTGATGTAGATGCCCTTCGACGTCGACGGCTTGGCCTTGCGGATGTCACGCACGACGGCGAGCAGGTTTTCCTTGAGCTTGTCGGCGTCGAACGCGGCTGCGCCGACCGAGCAATGCACGATGCCGGCCTTGTCGGTACGGAACTTAGCCATACCGGCCTTGGCGTTCTTGACTGCGGTGGCGACATCCGGGGTAACCGTGCCTGTCTTCGGGTTCGGCATCAGGCCACGCGGGCCGAGCACCTGACCGAGGGCGCCGACGACGCGCATCGCGGCCGGTTCGGCAATGACGACCTGATAGCTCAGATCGCCGCCCTTCATCGCGGCAGCGAGATCGTCCATGCCG
>JALYJV010000046.1 GCA_030775105.1 Pseudomonadota bacterium
ACCCGAAAGCGTCTGCGCTGAGAAGTCGTCGGTGAGATAGTCGCCGAGGATCGTCTGCAGTGTCGACAAGGCTGTGGAAGACGACAGCTTGCGCCCGGCGATGCTGACGCTGTGGCCCTGCGACGCAAGGTACAGCGCGGCATGCCCGCCGATCAGTCCGGTACCGCCAACGACGAGAATCTTCATGGCTTCAGGCGCTCTTCGGTGGACGCTGGCCGCCGCACAGGATGTCGGTCACGCGTTCGGTATCCATGTATTCCTTGTATTCGATGACCTTGCCGTCGCGGAAGCGGAACAGGAAGTGATACTGGTTGCTGTAGATCTGGCCGGATACATGCAGACCTTCGGACTCGGCCTCGACCGCAACCCGTTCGCCTTCGGCCGTCATCGCCTTGATGTCGAAGCGAATGCCCTGGGGAAACACCTGGAAGATGCCACCGGCAGCAGCGCTGATCTGCGCCTTGCTGAACTTGCCGGAGATCAGCGTGCGGCCCATCGTCAGGCAGTAGCCATCATCGGCATAGCAATCGATCAGCGCAGGAATATCGCCTTTGTTCAGTGCCGAGAAGAACGCCTCGACCGCCTTCCTGTTCCGTGCTTCGGTGCTCATCTGTCCGATCTCCGCTGGGTCTGTCCGGGTTGTGCCGCTGCACAGATTCAACGCGCTTGCCAGCCGTGCCGCCTCGTCGGAACGCACTAGCAGTGGCTCGCGTTGCAGGGTGCAATTACAATGACACCGTCTTCAACGCACCGAGGTGTTCGTCCATTGCGCAACTAGTGCCGCCGTAGTTCCTACGGTCATCCGCCTGCATCTCTGCAGCGGATCTTCTGGCATTGGTTGGAGTCCGCATGACGACCCCGTTTTTCCTGACGCTGCAGGATCTCGCGTTTCGCCTGCCTGATGGCAGCACGCTGTTCAGCGATCTCAACGAACAGTTCGACCGCCGACCGACCGGCCTCGTTGGACGCAATGGCGTCGGCAAGAGCGTGCTCGCGCGCCTCATCGCAGGCGAACTTGCCGCCAGCGGCGGGCGCTGTCTGCGCGTCGGTACGCTGCGCTATGTGGCCCAGCAGATCTCACTGCAGGCCGGGGCGACGATTGCCGACCTCGCCGCGGTCAAGACGATCATCGACGCGCTGCAGCGGATTGAATCGGGCAGCACCGACGCTGCGGATTTCGACACGCTCGCCGAGCGTTGGCAGATCCGCGATCTGCTGCAGCAGGCACTCGCAGATATCGGGCTCGATCATCTGCACGCAGACACGCCGGCAACTGAGCTCAGCGGTGGCGAGGCGATGCGCGTTGCGCTGGCCGGCGCCTTCCTGTCGCGTGCGGACCTGCTGATCCTCGACGAGCCGAGCAATCATCTGGATCGCCGCTATCGCGAATGGCTGTTCGATCAGATCAGGCGCTGGCAAGGCGGCCTGCTGGTCGTCAGCCACGATCGGCGCCTGCTGGAACTGATGAGCCGCACCGTCGAGCTTTCCGCGTCGGGTCTGCGTAGTTACGGCGGCGGCTACAGTTTGTATGCGCAGGCAAGGGCTGCGGAACGGGCGCTGGCGCAGACGCATCTGGATCAGCGCAAGGCAGAACGCCGCCGCGAGGAGCGTGAGCTGACGGCGCGGCGCGAGCGCCATGAGCGGCATCAATCGCGCGCGGCGAAGAATGCCGCACAGGCCAATCAGGCACCGATCCTGCTGGGCCTGCAGAAGAGTCGTAGTGAGGTCAGTGCTGGAAAATTGCATGCACGCGAGCTGGTGAAACGCGAAGCGCTCGCAGAGCGCGTGCGCGATGCCGCGCAGCTGGTCGATGGAGACTCGGTGCCGGTGTTGTTTGCGCCTGCCGAACGGTATCTTCCACAACGCGTCGCCGAGCTGCGCCAGGTCTTGCTGCCGCATCCGGGGAATGCGCAAGCGCCGCTCACGCTGAGCCTGGCAGCGACATCGCGCGTCGGTCTGGTCGGTCCGAACGGCAGCGGCAAGTCGACGCTGCTCAAACTGCTCGCCGGTCAGCTCGCAGCATCAGGCGGGCAGTGCGAGGTGTACGTCGAGACGGCCTATCTGGATCAGGAGCTGTCGGTGCTCGATGGCGAGCGATCCGTTCTGGCGCAGCTGCTCGCCGCGAATCGCTGCATTGATGAAGGCACTCTGCGGGGCCGCCTCGCCTTGCTGGGCATGGACGCGACGCGGGTACGGTTGCCGACGGCGCAGCTCAGCGGTGGCGAACGTCTGAAGGCTGCGCTGGCGCGCGTGCTCTATGCCGAACGCCCGCCACAGCTGCTGCTGCTCGACGAACCGGACAACCATCTGGATCTGGAAGCGATCACCGCGCTCGAGTCCATGCTGCGCCAGTATTGCGGTGCACTGGTTGTCGTTTCGCACGACGATACATTCCTCGCCAACATCGCACTCACTGATCGTCTCGCTGCGGATCCGCAGGGCTGGCAGATGATGCCGTTCTGATCCTCAGCTAGCGGCGCTGCAAGTACGGATTGTCTTGCATGTCGTGTGTGCCCAGCCACTCGGCCCAGGACTGGCCGCCGCCTTGTCCGTTCACTTCCTGCAGTCGTGCCAGGCCGCTGAACGGTGGGACCGGCAACGGCAAATTCATCACGCGGGAGCGACGGCCGCGCGCAGCGAGCCATTGCGTCGCCAGTTCACGAAAGTCGAGATACCCGGGGCCGTGCAGGTCCGGCAAGCGGCCCAGCGCGTCGCTGTTCGCATGGCCCGCCAGGATCTCGGCAACAAACTCCGGTGACACCGGCTGCAACACGATACGACTCGGCGCGATCACGGCGAACTTCAGGTCCAGCTTGGCCAGGATGAACTCCACGAACGGATGAAACTGCGTGGCGCGGACAATCGCGTAGGGCAGTCCGCTCGCAATGATGCGGCGTTCGACTTCCAGCTTGATGCCGTAGTAGGGCAGTGCGGTCGCGGCCAGTTCGATGCCGGCGATGCCGACGTAGATCAGGCGCGTCTGGCCGTTCTTCTGTAACGCTGCGATCAGCTGATCGATCGCCGTCAGATCCTCCCGCGGGTTCATCGCGTTGGACGCGCAGTGCACGACGGTGGCTATGCCCGACAGGGCCTGTTCCAGTCCGTTTCCGGTAAGCAGGTCTGCGCCGACCCAGTCGACATGCAGATGCGCTGGTCTCACGCTGCGCGCCATGCCGCGCACAGATTGTCCCTGCGAAACCATGCGCGTGATCAGACTGGACCCCAGGGGTCCGCTCGCGCCCGTCACCAGCGTCGTGTTCGACTCGTCCATGGTGCTAGGCACTGTTGGCTGAAGCTGGCTTGCTGAAGATCAGAATGATTGACGCCATCAACGCCAATCCCAGCGCAACGGCGTTGCCGACCTGATCGATCGGACTGCTGAACAGGTTCAGCTTCGTATAGTGGTAGATCAGGTGCGGAAGATTGAACGCGATGCTCGACAGGCCAACGACGAGCGGCTGAACCGATGCGGGCCTGAGGAACGCAAACGCCGCCAGAACCCCGGTGCCGATGTAGAAACCGCCAACGTCGCGGACCAGATGCTCGTTGTACGGCCCATCCAGCGAAACCCAGGTGCGGCCGCAGCCCGGAAACGCATTGTAGAAGTCGGTCGGGAATGCCAGTGCCCAGATGCCGACGATGATGCCGACGGCCGCCAGATAAGCCAACGCGTATTTGACCAGCATGTAGTCCTCCGTTGTCTGCTATGCAGCGATGAGCGCCCCGTTCACGGTGACCCAGTATCGCCGGATTGCGGTCCGGGACAGAAGCAGACTGTGCGGTGCGGGCAGCACGTTCTACACGAGCCGCAATCGGCGATACACTGGGCCATGCACGTCACGAGCCAGCTTGATACCCCACAAGTACGCGTCTTCGACTTCCGCTGCTGCGCGGAGCCGCATGAAGCGCCGTTCCCGGAAGTGCATGACAGTCACTCGCTGAGCTTCGTGCGCCAGGGCAGCTTCGGATATCACCTGCGCGGGCGCTCGTTCGATCTCGTTGCCGGATCTTTCCTGATCGGCCGTCAAGGCGACGAGTTCATCTGCACGCACGATCACCACGCCGGCGGGGACCGTTGTCTTTCATTCCATCTCGCACCGGAACTGGTCGATGAACTCGGCGATCGCTCCGTGATGTGGCGAACCGGAGCGCTGCCGCCGTTGGCGGAAATGGTGGTACTCGGTGAACTCGCGCAATGCGCTGCCGAAGGACTGACCAGCGTGTCTGTGGACGAGGTCGGCATGCTCATCGGCCGTCGTTTTGTCGAACTGGTCGGCGGCAAGAAGATGAGCGGCACCGCGCCGTCGGCGCGGGAGCGCCAGCGCGCGATTCGCGGCGCCGCATGGATCGAAGCCCACGCGCATGAGCCGATCGATCTCGTGGGGGCGGCTACCGAAGCCGGGCTCAGCCCATTTCACTTTCTGCGCGTGTTCCGGAGGGTGACCGGGGTGACGCCGCACCAGTATCTGCTGCGCATACGCATGCGCAGGGCCGCACGCCTGCTTACGGAGCAGGAGCGTCCGGTGACTGATGTTGCCTACGAGGCCGGCTTCGCCGACTTGTCGAACTTCGTGCGGACGTTTCACCGTGCTGCCGGCCTGTCGCCGAGCGCGTTTCGCGCCTGTGCGCATGGTAAGCGCAATTTTCTCCAAGTCGGCAGAGATCCCGCGGCGCAACACTGAACTCCTGTCTCATCCATACAGGAGCAGTTCCGATGTACGACCATCTCGGTTTGAAGGTGAAGAGCCTCGACGCCAGCGTCCGCTTCTACGCAGCGGTACTGGCGCCGCTGGGTTGCGAGCTGTGCACGCAGGATGCGTCCAGCGCAGGTTTCGGACCCAGGGGAGAGCCCTCGTTCTGGCTGTACGGCTCCGCGCGGGAAGGCGGCGCGGGCACGCACATCGCATTCCGCGCGCAAGATCGTGAAGCGGTGAAGCGTTTCCACGCCGCAGGGCTCAAGGCCGGTGGCAGCAACAATGGGACGGCAGGTGTGCGTGCCGACTATTCGCCGGCTTACTACGCGGCGTTCGTGATTGATCCCGACGGCAACAACGTCGAAGCCGTCTGCATGAAGGAGAACACGTAATGGCCTCAATCCGCAAAACCGTTGCATTGGGCAAACCAGCCGCGGAAGTCTGGGCGGTGCTGCGTGACGTCGGCCGGGCCGATCGTGCGTTTCCCGGCGTACTCAGCGAATCACGGCTGGACGAGGACGGCGTGCGCACCGTGAAGTTCGCCAACGGATTCGTCGCGCGGGAGCAACTGATTGATGTCGACGACAACGCCCGGCGCATTGCATATTCGGTGATCAGCGGTCCGTTCACGCATCATCACGCAGTGATGCAGCTGATCGACGACGGCGACGTTTGCCGGCTGCAATGGGACAGCGATTTCCTGCCAGATGCGGTCAAGGAGCAGATCGAGCCGATGGTGCAGGCGGGCGTTGCAGCGATCAGCGAACGGTTCAAGCACCGGGACGCGTAGGCGCTCGCACAGGTCCAGGTGGGTCGAAGCAGGTAGGGGAGTTCGACCCAACGCCCGACACCCCCGCGCTCGCGGGGGTGTCGGCCTGCTCATCAGGGGGCCTCGGAAACTCTTTGTTGCGGACTGCATCACGACTTCGGTTATCGTGCGGATCGGCAGACCAACCGCGGACCGGCGCCGTAGCCGGAACCGCGGAATATAAAAAGAGATGGAACCGAGGAGAGCGGCATGATCAGGCAGATGCGCGCATTCGCGCTGGCGTTGCTGGTGTGGCCGATGGCCCCTGCAACAGCGCAGGAGAGCATCGACGATTTCCTGGACTCGCTGCAGGATCCGCAGGAGCAAGGCGCCGCCGTATCGGGCGACGATTCCGATCCGGCCCCGTTGGCGGCGACCGCAGACGATGGCTTGGAGGCAGAACCCAGGCCTTCGGCGCCCGTTGCGGAGGCGAGTGCGCCGACGAGCGACGCTGCGCTGCCGACCGTCGCCGTCGAGTCCTTGCGCCAGCCCGATCCTGAACCCGAGCTGCCTGCGCCACCCGTGCGCAGAGGCGCTCAACTGGAGGAGATCGTCGTGACCGCGCAGCGCAAGGCCTCCTCGCTGCAGGACACGCCGATCTCGATCGAAGCCTTCAACGAAGAAAAGCTGCTGATGCGCGGCATCGGCAGCGTCGAGGATCTCGGTTCCAATGTGCCGAGCATGGTCATCGAACCGCACCCGCTGTCGAACGCGACGCTGCGCATCACGATCCGTGGCGTCGGCATCACCGACTCGCAGGTCACCCAGGACCCGGCGGTCGGCATCTATCTCGACGGCGTCTATCTGGCGCGTTCGGTCGGCCTGGCGCTGGATCTTGCCGACATCGAACGCATGGAAGTGCTGCGCGGTCCACAGGGTGTGCTGTATGGACGCAACTCCACCGGCGGTGCCGTCAACGTCCTGAGCAGGCGGCCGGACCCGTCGGGTTTCACGATGGACCACAAGCTGACGGTCGGCGATCGCAATCTGCTGGTCGGCAAGAGTTCGTTCAACCTGCCGCTCAGCGACGAACTTGCGATCAAGCTCGCGCTGCTGGCGCGGCGCAGCGACGGCTTCGTCGAGAACACCGGCGAGGGCGAGGATTTCGGCGAACGCCAGGCGCTGGGCCTGCGCTTCGACACCCGCTGGCTGGCCAGCGATACCCTGACGGTGGACTACGGTTACGACTTCACCGACTTCAAGTACGTGAACTACATGTTCCAGGGTGTGTTGCTGCCGGAGACCAACCACGGCCTTGCGGAGACCTTCAAACCCTATGCGGTTGCCAATTCGGTGTACTCCGACCGGCGCCTGGAGCGGCTTGCGTCCGGCGCGCCGATGGAAGCGTCCACGGCGGAAGTCAGTGGACACACGCTGACCGCAGCGCAGAAGTTCGACGGCTTCGAACTAAAGTACATCGGCGCCTACCGCGAGCTCGAAGATTCTCAGTATCCGGACTTCAGCGGCGGGCGCGGGGACACTGGCTACCGCATAGACCTCAATGTCTACGACAGCGCCGCCGCGCGCATGGCCAACGGCGGCCAGCAGACGCCGCTGGTGATCCCGGTCACCTACCAGGACCAGTGGTCGCATGAACTGCAGATCAGCGGCGCGGCCTGGGACGACAGGCTCAGCTACATCGCCGGCCTCTACTACTTCACCGAAAGCGGCGGTGAGGACGGTGGTCCGCTGCATCACATCCAGAGTGCGACGGTCGACCCGCAGCAGTCCGATGTGCTGCTGAGCGTCCTGCCGCCGGACCTGCGGGCGCTGCTGCAGAACAATGCGCTGCCGCGCCTTTCCGCCTACTGGGATTATCTCTACGAAATCCAGAACAAGGCTTACGCTGCCTACGGCCAGCTCAGCTTCCGGCCGGAGATGCTCGACCGCCGGCTGAACTTCACGGTCGGCCTGCGCGCATCGCGCGACGAGCGTTATGCGATCAAGGACTTCATCCAGCGCCAGTACATCGAACTGCGCCTTGGTGAGCTGAGCCTGGCTGCGGTGCCGGTGCCTTCGGCGATCGCCGGAAGTCCCGATGATTTCAACGGCGTCGAAGCGCAGAGCGACTACGACGATTTCTCGCCGTCAGCCACCGTGCAGTTCGACCTGACCGACCTTGCGAAGACCTATCTCTCTTACTCCACCGCCTACAAGAGCGGCGGCTTCAACCTGCGCGATCCACAGATCTCGGCGGCATCCGGCGCGGCATCCGACGGCACCAACTACGGCTTCGGTTTCGTCGAGGGCTTCAAGCCCGAGCGGGTCAAATCCTGGGAAGCCGGACTCAAGAGCGAATGGCTGGAACGGGCGCTGCGCCTCAACGGCGCGGTGTTCTTCAGCAACTACACCGACATGCAGACCAACTTCTCGATCTCCGGCACGATCGGTGACACCAAGGCGCGCAACGCCGGCAAGGCGCGCATGACCGGCTTCGAGCTGGAAGGCGCATTCATTCCCGCCGAGAGCCTGACGCTCGGCTTCCAGTACGCCTACCTGGATGCCGAGGTGCAGGAAGTCATCGACATCAACGGCGACAACGTCGCGAGCCTGTATCCGTTCATCAATGCGCCGCCGCATTCCGGCGTGCTGTTCGCGGACTGGGGCTTCGCGCAGCCGGCCTGGGGCGAGATGCGCGCCTATGTCAGCTGGAACTACGTCGGCGAGCGCAAGGGCTTCGTCATCACCGAAGCGCGCCGCGGCCTGACGAGCATCGACGGCTACGGCCTGCTCAATGCGCGCCTGATGGCCAACGGCATCCGCCTCGGCGGCCAGGGCATGCTCGACATCGCGCTATGGGGCAAGAATCTGCTGGATGAGGAATACGAACTCAGCGCCATCGACAACCTGCCGCACGCGGACCGCGCCGTGCTGTGGGGCGAGCCGCGGGCCATCGGAATGGACTTCATCTACCGCTTCCGTCCCTGAAGCCCAGGCGCGGCAAGGCGAAGGCCACCCTGTCTCGCTTTTGCCATCGACAGCGCCGGTAAGGCACACGCGCTCGGCTGAATCGGCGCCAGCCCCCGCCCGATCGGGTGGGGTGTTTGCGGCCGGAGCTGAAGACACTCGGTATACAGAAAAAAACCGAGGAGAGCCCCATGACCCCGACGCGTCGCTGGTACTTCAACCGCAAACCGTCCCGCGATATCGAGGCCGATACGCTGCAGATGCGCGAGGACGAACTGCCGGAACCCAGGGACGGCGAGTTCCTGTTGCGCTCGATCTACCTGTCGATGGATGCAACCAACCGCCTGTGGCTCGGCGACTGGGACCTGTACATGGACCCGGTTCGCGAAGGCGAACCGATGAAGGGTTTCGTGCTGGCCGAAGTGATGGACTCGCGTCACGCCGGATTCCCGAAGGGCACGCTGGTGGCGGGCCTTGCGCCCTGGTCGGAGTTCGCGATCAGCGATGGCGCCGGCTTCTCGATCGTGCCGCGCATTCCTGGACTGAAGCTCGCCGACAGCTTCGGGGTTCTGGCCGTTGCCGGCCCGACGGCGCTGGTGGGCCTGATGGAGATCGGCAAGCCGAAGCCGGGTGACACGGTGGTGGTCACGGCTGCGGCCGGCGCCGTCGGCATGCTGGTTGGCCAGATCGCCAGGATCCATGGCTGCAAGACCATCGGCATCGCCGGTGGCGCCGAGAAGTGCGGCTGGCTCACGCAGGAGTTCGGCTATGACCATGCGATCGACTACAAGCGCGAGAACGTCGTCGAACGGCTTCGCCAGCTCGCGCCGCAGGGCGTCGATGTGCATTTCGAGAACGTCGGCGGCGAGATGCTCGACGCCGGCCTGACCGTGATGAAGGATTTCGGGACCGTGGTGATCTGTGGGCTGATCTCGACGTACAACAGCACCGCCAGCGACAGGATTCCGGGCCCTTACATGTTTCGCAATCTGATCATGCGGCGCCTGCGTGTGCAGGGCTTCGTGATCCTCGACTACGTCGAAAACTATCCGCAGTACCAGCAACAGCTCGCAGGCTGGATGCTCGATGGGCGCCTCAAGTATCGCCTCGACGTGACGCCGGGCATCGAGAACGCGATGGATGCGCTCAAGATGCTCTACACCGGCGCCAACAAGGGCAAGGTACTGGTGCAGATTGGCGCGGATCCGGCGTAGCCGGGCGACATGACGATCAAGTTCGGCGGCCCGGCCTCTGGCTGTCGCTTGGCGTAGGCTTGCCAGGTACAAATGCCCAGAACCCGTCCGACAAGCTCGTCAGCAGGCCGCAGGAATGGCGCGGTCAGCGGCAAGCGTGCGACTGCCCTGCAGCCGACGGCACCAGCGGCACCGGAGTCCGGCAGCAAGGTCTACGCAATCACTCGCCACCGCTTGTTGGAGCGGCTGTCTGCCGATCCGCGGCCACGGCTGATTGTGGTGCAGGGGCCCGCCGGATACGGCAAGACCTCGCTGCTGCGGCAGCACTGCGAACGGCGTGTCGCACTCGGCGAGCGGATCGCCTGGGTGCGGATGGATGCGGAATCAGGCGATGCGCCGCATTTCCTGCGGCTGTTGCGAGATGCGGTGGACAGTCTGCAGGCCCCCGTAGGGAAGGCGGTCGCTAAAGCCGTACGGCAGCGCGCCACCACACTGCAGGATCTGCTGCGGCGTCTGGCCCGGATCCGCGAGCCGGTCGTACTGGTGGTGGACAACTTCGAAACCGCTGCGTCCGCGCATTTCGAATCCGTATTTGCGCAGGTCGTTCGCAGCCTGCCGATGTCGGTGCAGCTCTGCGTGGGTACTCGTGTGCTGCCCACCGCGCGCCTCGCGCGCCTGCAGATCCGCGAAGGTACGGTCGTGGTCGCCAACGAGGAGCTGTGCTTCCGCCCCACCGAGACCCTGGAGTTCTTTCGCGAGTTCGGCGACTTGCGCCCCGAAGAGGTGGCGGAGATCCATGCCCGCACCGACGGCTGGCCAGCGGCGCTGCAGGCTTATCG
>JALYJV010000047.1 GCA_030775105.1 Pseudomonadota bacterium
ATCCTGTACCAGACCTCCGAGATCATCAACGGCGGCGAGACCAACTACATCCTGGCGACGGTGTCGCTGTACCTGGCGATCTACAATCTCTTCACCAGCCTGCTGCACCTGCTTGGTTTCGCGTCCGGCGACGAGTGATAGCCAGCTGCTGAATCACCGTGTACAAAGCCCCGCATTGCGGGGCTTTTTCTTTGAGGGGGCAAGGATGAACTGGACCGTACTCGGGCAGACCACCGGCCTGCTGGTGCTGTCGAACATTTTCATGACGATCGCCTGGTACGCCCACCTGCGCGACCTGCGCGGCAAGGCCTGGATCGTTGCTGCGCTGATCAGCTGGGGCATTGCGCTGTTCGAGTACCTGCTGCAGGTGCCGGCCAATCGGATCGGCTACACCGCCTTGAGCCTGCCGCAGCTGAAGATCCTGCAGGAAGTGATCACGCTCGTGGTGTTCGTGCCGTTCGTGATCCTGTACATGAAGCAGCCGGTCAAACTCGACTATCTGTGGGCGGCGCTGTGCATGCTCGGTGCGGTGTACTTCATTTTCAGAAGCTGACCGAGCCGGCGTGCCGGATCAGCGGTCGAGCCTGAGGACGTAGATGCCGGCGTCGGTGCGGACGAGTTCACCCGTCACGCTGACTTCGTCGCCACTGCGGTTGCCGCGCAGGTCGAGCAGACGCACGTCCTCGCTGCGGCCGCTGACCCACAGGCACTCGGTCTCGCCGGTGAGCATCCAGTCCTTGCGCGCCAGCGGGTGCACGCCGCTGCAGCTGCCTTCCTTCTGGCGCGGAACGCCGCTGACGGTGATGCGCTGGCCGACGACCTCGGACAGGTAGGGCACCGCGCGATCCACTGGCACGGCGACGTCCGTGTAGAACGCGACCGGTTCGTCGGAGTTGTAAACACTCGCGCAAGCGCCGAGCAGCGTAGCGGCCGCGAGCGTGACGTAACGGAATGAAGCCTGAGTTGCAATGCGCATGACGGAATAGGGAATGCCAATGAGCGGGATAGGAACAATTATCGCTCGACTTTGATGAGAATGGTTATCATCTGTCGCGACGGGCCGGACTTCCGGATACACGCAGGAGCGATTCAGATGACCAAGACTCTCAGCTTCGGTGCCATGCACATCAGTGTAGCGTTCGCCGTGGTCTATCTGATGACGGGCGACTGGCTGACCGGCGGCCTGGTTGCGTTGGTCGAACCCTGCGTCAACACGGTGGCCTTCCACTTCCACGAGAAGTTCTGGAACCGGACAGGGTCTGTGACTTCACGGCCCCTGGTCGGACGCCTGGTCTGCGCGCACTGAGTACAGGCCGACCGCCGATCAAAGGATGCAAGGCAGCAGCCACCAGCTGCGTTTCCTGTACGCCGCCCATTCCGGATAGCGCGACATGCTGGCTTCCTTGAGGACCATGTTCACTGCAAAGAGGCCGATCCAGACCCACGCGAGCACCAGCACCGGGATCCAGTGCCAGACCATCAGCGCGAAGCTGCCGTAGATCATCATCTCGCCGAGGTAGTTGGGGTGGCGCACGTAGCGGTGCACGCCGTCGGTGATCAGGCCGCGCTGGATGCGCAGGGTGTAGAACTTCTGCGCGTCGGCTGCCGTCATGATCACGCTGCCGAACATGCACAGGCTGATGCACAGGCAGAACCAGGCGTAGTCGGGTAGCGGATAGTCCGGCTGCACCGTGCCCGAGATCAGCAGCCAGCCGAACAGCCAGTACCAGCCGAGTACGCTGGCAAATGAATTGATGCCGCCAAGGATCGTGATGCGCTTCTGCCAGCTCGGGTCGGGAAAGGCCATGTCCTTGAGAAACCAGACCAGGCCGTAGGTGCCGTGCATCGCCAGATACACCCAGGCGGCAACGCTGCTGTTTTCGTAATACGCAATCAGCGCGCCGAGAAAGAAGAAGGTGCCGGTCTTCTGGAAGTTGATGACCCAGGAAAATTTCCAGGGCCGCGGTCCACCGCCGCAGTCATGCACAAACCAGTTTGTGAAGCGCCGCGTCGCCGCGGCCCAGGCCGGCGCGTTCGCAAGAGTTTGCGTGCTCATGCTGCCCTCCCCCAGGTTCTGGTTGTGTCGGGCTACTCTAGCGCTGTCGATACGAAATTAGGACTACCCCGAATGACCTACCCGCGGAACCCGTGCCAGACCGTTCTGGAGCTTCCGCCATGCCCGTGCTGCAGCATTCGTCGCTGTGGGGATGGCACATGAGTACCGACACCGGGCCCGGACAGTTGCAGCCCCTGCTGCCGCGGAGTGCTGACGCCGCGGCGCGCGTGCTGGCCAGCAGTCGTTTTCTGAGCAAGGCGCTGAGCGTGCTGCTGGAGCGCGGCGACACGCTCGAAGGCTTCGAGCGCAGCCTGCAACCCGGCGAGATGGGTACGCAGATTGCAGCGGCAGTGACTGCAGCTGCGTCGGGCGACGACATCGCTGCAGTGATGAAGGCGCTGCGCGATGGCCGTCGCCGTAACATGGCGCGTATCGCGTGGCGCGATCTGGCGATGGGCGTGCCTCTCGACGAGACGCTCAATGATCTTTCCGATCTGGCCGATGCCAGCACCAGTGCCGCGCTCAATGAGGTCGAGCGACGCCTGCAGCAACGTCACGGCGTGCCGCGCAGCGAGACCGGCGAGCAGATCCGTCCGGTGGTGCTCGGCATGGGCAAGCTCGGTGGCCGCGAGCTGAATTTCTCGTCCGACATCGACCTGATCTTCTGCCATACCGATGCTGGCGAGACCGACGGTGCCCGCTCGATCAGCTCCGACGAGTACTTCATCAAGCTTGCGCAGGAAACCACCAAGTTGCTGCTCGCGCAGACCGAGGACGGTTTCGTGTTCCGTGTCGATACGATGCTGCGGCCGTTCGGTTCGGCGGGTGCGCTGTCGGCGTCGTTCTCCGCACTTGAGGATTACTACCAGACCCACGGCCGCGAATGGGAGCGGTATGCGCTGATCAAGGCGCGCCCGATTGCCGGCGATCTGCAGGCCGGCCAGCGCCTGCTGCAGATGCTGCGACCTTTTGTCTACCGGCGTTACCTGGATTTCAACGCCATCGGTTCGCTGCGTGCGTTGAAGAAGCTGATCGAAGACGAGGTTGCGCGCAAGGGGCTCGAAGACAACATCAAGGTCGGTGCCGGCGGCATTCGCGAGATCGAGTTCATCGTGCAGTCGTTCCAGCTCGTGCGCGGCGGTGCCGATCCGAGTCTGCGCGACAGCCGTCTGCGGCCAACCCTGCGCACGCTCGGTGCGAATGGTTTTCTGACTGCGGAAATCGCCAGCGAGCTGGATGCGTCCTACGTATTTCTGCGGCGCATGGAAAATGCGATCCAGATGTACGACGACCAGCAGACCCATGCGTTGCCGGCATCCGAAGCCGGTCGCACGGCCCTGCTGGCGGCGCTGGAGGCCTCGAGCTGGGAAGAGCTGATGGCTCGGCTTGGCAAGGTTCGCGAGTTTGTCCGCGCGCAGTTCGCGCAGGTCTTTGCGACCGACCGCGAGGCAGAATCCAGCCCGTGCCAGGCGCTCGTTGCCGCGCTGTGGAACGCAACGCTGTCCGGCGATGATGCACTCGAAGCCCTCTACGCGACCGGTTTCATGGCCACGCCGCAGACGGTGCTGACGCAGATCGAAGCGTTGCGCGGCGTGCGTCTGGTGCGCGTGATGCGCGAACAGACCGCGCAGCATCTGCAGGTGTTGCTCGCACTGCTGTTTGACGAGGCGCTCAAACAGGCAACCCCGGAGCTGACCTTGGTGCGCATGCTGCACGTGATCGAGGCGGTCGCCGGTCGAAGCAACTATCTGACCCTGCTGCGCGAGTCGGCATCAGCACGCGGCAGCCTCGCGCGTCTGTGCGCGGCCAGTCCCTGGCTGACCGAGTTCATCGCTCGTGCGCCGATCGTGCTCGACAGCCTGCTGGATCCGCGCACCTTGTACGCGCCGCCGCTGCGCGACGAGCTGTTCTCCGAACTGACCCGGCGCTGCGCTCTGCTGCAGGTACCCGAGGACACCGAGCGTGCAATGGACGCGCTGCGCCACTACCAGCGCGAGATCACGCTGCGCGTCGCGGCGGCGGATCTGATCGAAGCCTTGCCGCTGGTTCAGGTCAGCGATCGCCTGACCTGGCTCGGTGAAGCCATCGTCGCGCAGGCGCTGCAGTTCGCGTGGGCCGAGATGCGTGCGCAGTACGGTACGCCGCTGAACCAGAACGGCGAGCCGGCCGGCTTTGCGGTCGTTGGCTACGGCAAGTTCGGCGGCATCGAGCTGGGCTACGGCTCTGATCTTGATCTGGTGTTTCTGCACGACTGCGACAGCGCCGACGAGGACAGCGTCGGGGGCGCTCGTGCGATCAACAACGCAGCCTATCTGTCGCGCCTCGCCCAGCGCGTGATCAATTGGCTGGCGACGCAGACCCCGGCCGGCCGTGCCTATGAAGTCGACATGGAACTGAGGCCCAACGGCCGTTCCGGCATGCTGGTCAGCAGCCTGCGCAGCTTCGAGGACTACCAGCTCAATTCGGCCTGGACCTGGGAGCATCAGGCCCTGACCCGCGCCCGCTACGTGGCGGGCGATGCGCACATCGGCGCGGCATTCGAGCGGATTCGCAGCCAGGTACTGATGCAACCTCGCGAGGTCGACAAGCTGCGCGGCGAGATCGTCGACATGCGCGCGAAGATGCGCAGCAACCTCGACAAGTCGACAAGCGAGCTGTGGGACATCAAGCAGGGTGACGGCGGCTTGATCGATCTCGAGTTCATTACGCAGTATCTGGTATTGCGCGACGCTCACAAGGACGAGCGCATCGCGCACTGGAGCGACAACTGGCGCCAGCTCGAGGCCCTGGCCAGCGCCGGCAGCATCGCGACCGGGGATAAGGACAGTCTGATCCAGTGCTATCGGCACCTGCGCATCTGGGCCCATGCCGCTTCGCTGCGCGCGGAGGGCAGCCTTGCACCCCACGGGCAGTTCACGGCCGAACGCACTCAGGTGATTGGCCTGCGCCAGGCCATTCTTGGCGAGTGAGCGGGCGGAGAGCCGGTCCGACCAGTCCGACGCTCTAGGGGTTTCCACTTAAGCTCCAGAAAAGCCAGCGAATCCACCCGCGCAGCCCCTATAATTCGCCCCCGTTCCTCCTCAACTGAAAGATTGGTCATGACGTCATTTTCCGACCGCGACGGATTTATCTGGTACGACGGCGAGCTCAAACCCTGGCGCGAATGCACGACCCACGTGCTGACGTATTCACTGCACTACGGCGTCGGCTGCTTCGAGGGCGTGCGCGCCTACAAGACGCCGAAGGGCACCGCGATCTTCCGTCTCGAGGAACACACCCGGCGCCTGTTCAACTCGGCGAAGATCCTCGGCATGCCGATGCCCTGGACGGCTGAGCAGCTCATTGTCGCTCAGAAGGAAGTCCTGCGCGCGAACAAGCTCGAGGAAGCCTATCTGCGTCCGATGGTGTTCTACGGGTCCGAGGGCATGGGCTTGCGCGCCACCGGCCTGAAGACGCACGTGATCGTCGCCGCGTGGGCCTGGGGCGCGTATCTGGGCGCCGAGAACATGGAGCGCGGCATCCGCATCAAGACCAGCTCGTTCTCGCGTCACCATGTCAATGCGTCGATGTGCCGCGCCAAGGCCAACGCGAACTACCTGAACTCATCGATGGCGCTCAGCGAAGCGCTGAAGGACGGCTATGACGAGGCGCTGATGCTCGATCCGAGCGGCTTCGTTGCCGAAGGTAGCGCCGAGAACATCTTCGTCGTCAACAACGGCGTGATCAGCACGCCGGACGTGACCTCCGCACTCGATGGCATCACCCGTCGCACGGTGATGCAGCTCGCGCAGGACTTCGGCTACGAAGTGCGCGAACGCCGCATCACGCGTGACGAGGTGTATGTCGCCGACGAGGCTTTCTTCACCGGCACCGCCGCTGAAGTCACGCCGATCCGCGAAGTCGACAACCGGGCGATCGGCAATGGCAGTCG
>JALYJV010000048.1 GCA_030775105.1 Pseudomonadota bacterium
CCCTGCCGACTGCACACAGCAACGAGCCCTTGGACGGCAGCGTCAACGAGCTGCTCAATGCCGCTGATACGGCTTTTTCCGACAACGCGGGTAAAACCAGCCTGCGCCAGTGGCTCGTCGACATGGAAGGCAAAACCTGAGGCGACACAGGCATTGCTTGGTTTGCCGGCGGCATTGCTCAATAATCAGGCTCGATCAGTATTAGAGGCGTTGCCGTGAAAGCGCCCGTCACTAATGGAGAAAGTGGGTGGAGCACATCTGGTACGGGCAGTATGCCGCTGGCGTTCCCCGGCAAATCAATCTTGATGCCGGCGCCTCACTGGCGCAGGTGCTGGAAACCAGTTGCCAGCAGTACCGCGACCGCATTGCCTATGAGTGCATGGGCACGGAGCTGTCGTATGACGATCTTGACCGCCTGAGCCAGGACTTCGCGTCCTACCTGCAGAACGTGCTGAAACTCGACAAGGGTGACCGCGTCGCTCTGATGATGCCCAATCTCCTGCAGTACCCGGTTGCGCTGTTCGGCGTGCTGCGAGCGGGACTGACCGTCGTCAACGTCAATCCGCTGTACACGCCGCGCGAACTGGAGCACCAGCTGCGCGACAGCGGCGCGCGCGCGATCGTCATCCTCGAAAATTTCTGCCATACCTTGCAGCAGGTGCTCAAGACCACGCGCATCGAGTGCGTGATCACGACGCAGATCGGCGACCTTGCATCGTTTCCGAAAAGCCTCGTCGTCAACGCCGTCGTCAAGCACGTCAAAAAGCTGGTGCCGAAGTGGTCGATCCCGGGCTCGATTCCGTTGCGCGCTGCACTCGCCCGCGGCAAGGCCCAACCCTACATGCGCTTGCCTCTGAGCCATGACGACATCGCGTTTCTGCAATACACCGGCGGCACGACCGGTGTGTCGAAAGGCGCGACGCTGACCCATCGCAATGTCGTCGCCAATCTTGAGCAGGTCAGCGCCTGGCTGCGTTCGTCGCTGCGCGAGCAGGGCGAGATCGTGATCACCGCGCTGCCGCTGTACCACATCTTTGCGCTGGTGGTGAACGGACTGCTGTTCCTCAAGATGGGGGCGAAGAACATCCTGATTCCGAATCCGCGCGACGTGACCGGATTCGTCGCCGAGCTGAGAAAGCATCCGTTCACTGCGATTACCGGCGTCAACACCCTGTTCAACGGCCTGCTCAACACGCCGGCCTTTGCCGCACTGGATTTCTCCCATCTGCATCTGGCCGTCGGTGGCGGCGCAGCGGTGCAGAAGGCCGTGGCAGAACGGTGGCAGCAGGTGACCGGCACGCCGCTGACCGAAGGCTACGGCCTGACCGAATGCTCGCCGGTCGTCAGCTTCACTCCGCTCGACAAGCCGCAGTGGAACGGCACGATCGGCGTGCCGGTGCCTTCGACTGTCGTCAGTCTGCGCGACGACGACAATCGCGAAGTCGCCCAGGGCCAGCCGGGAGAACTCTGCGTCAGCGGTCCGCAGGTGATGCAGGGTTACTGGCAGTTGCCCGACGAGAACGCCAAGGTCTTCACTGCGGACGGCCTGCTCAAGACCGGCGACATCGCCGTCATGGATGCGCGCGGCTACTTCACGATCGTCGATCGCAAGAAGGACATGATTCTGGTGTCCGGCTTCAATGTGTTCCCGAACGAGATCGAGGCGGTCGTTGCCACCCATCCGGGCGTACTCGAATGCGCCTGCATTGGCGTACCCGACGACAAGTCCGGCGAGGCGGTGAAAGTCTTCGTCGTACGCAAGGATCCGGCACTCAGCGTCGATGCGCTGCTGCAGCATTGTCGCGACAACCTGACCGGCTACAAGGTGCCGCGCCATATCGCCTTCATCGCCGACCTGCCGAAATCCAACGTCGGCAAGATCCTGCGCAAGGAGTTGCGTGACAAATAGCGCTGCCGCGGAGTTGCCTTATCTGGAGCGCGCAGTCGCTCTGGCACGACGCAATCTCGAAACCGGTGATGGCGGGCCCTTCGGTGCCGTCATCGTCTTCAATCAACAGATCATCGGCGAGGGCAGCAATCAGGTGCTGCGCAGCCATGACCCGACCGCGCATGCGGAGGTTGTCGCGATCCGTGCGGCGAGTCAGGCCCTGTCACGGTTTCATCTGAACGGGGCGACGCTGTACTCATCCTGCGAGCCCTGCCCGATGTGTCTGGCGGCAGCGCACTGGGCGCAGATCGGGCACATCGTGTTCGCTGCCGACCGTCACGATGCAGCTGCAGCCGGCTTTCAGGATGACGATCTGTATCAGTTGTTTGAGCGTCCCGGTATCGCCAGCGGAATGCGCCGCGAACGCAGGGTACTGAGCGAAGCCCAGGCCGTGATGCGGGCCTGGGCCGATCTGCCGGGCAGGAAGCCCTATTAGTTCGCTTCCGGCAGCGTGATGTTCATTTCCAGCACTTCGAGGCCGTCTTCACGCTGGACTTGCACGTGCACGGCGTTGTCCGGCACCTGCACGTACTTGCGCACGACCAGCAGCAACTCTTCGCGCAGGCGTGGCAGATACACCGGGCCGTTGGCGCGGCCCTCGCGCTGATGGGCGACAACAACCTTCAGCCGCTCCCTGGCCAGCGAAGCCGTCGGCTTGGTCTCGTTGCGGAAAAATTTCAGCCAATCCATGTCAGCCTCCTTAGTTTCCGAACAAGCGGCCCAGAAGGCCCTTCTTCTCGACTGCGATGAAACGATGCTCGCGGGTTTCGCCGAGGAAGCGGGCGACCAGATCGTCGTAGGCGCGCGCAGCGTCACTTTCCGTATTGGCGATCACCGGAGTACCGGCGTTCGACGAACTCAGCACTGCCTGTGATTCGGGAATCACGCCAAGCAGCGGAATCGCAAGGATGTCCTTGACGTCTTCGACCGACAGCATCTCGCCCTTTTCAACGCGCAGCGGGTTGTAACGCGTGAGCACCAGATGCTCCTTGACGCGGCCCTTGCCGGTTTCGGCAAGCTGGGTCTTGCTCGACAACAGGCCGAGCACGCGATCGGAGTCGCGTACCGACGAAACTTCCGGATTGGTCACGACCAGGGCTTCCTCGGCGAAGTACATCGCCAGATGCGCACCCTTCTCGATGCCGGCCGGCGAGTCGCAGACGATGTAGTCGAAATCCTTGGCCAGCTCGTCGAGCACGCGGCCGACGCCTTCGGTGCTGAGCGCGTCCTTGTCACGGGTCTGGCTCGCCGCCAGCACGAACAGGTTCTCGTGCTGCTTGTCCTTGATCAGCGCCTGTCGCAGGGTCGCTTCACCCTGGATCACGTTGACGAAGTCGAACACCACGCGACGCTCGCAACCCATGATCAGGTCCAGATTGCGCAATCCGACGTCAAAATCGATGACGACAGTCTTGTGTCCACGCATGGCCAGGCCGGTCGCGAATGACGCGCTGGTGGTGGTCTTGCCTACGCCACCCTTGCCGGATGTGACTACGACGATCTTTGCCAATGCCCTGCTCCTGCAAAACCAAAATTTCTGGAACGCTGCGACCTGCCTCAGGCGATGTCGAGCTTGTTGAAAACCAGCTTGCCGTCAACCAGTGATACCTGCACCGAATGGTTGCGCAGCTCACCCTGCATCTGTTCGGCCACTGCATAGACACCCGCAACGGCGACCAGCTCCGACTTGAACTTGCGACAGAAAATCCGCGCAGTCTGATCACCGCGTGCGCCGGCAATCGCTCGGCCGTTCAGCGTTCCGTAGACATGCACGCAACCATCGGCGGCGATCTCGGCACCGGCGCTGACGGTATTGAGCACGATCAGATCGGTGTCCGGTGCATAGATCTGCTGACCGGAGCGCACCGGTTCGGTGATGATCCGCGTCGAGCGTCGAGCCTCTGCCACCGGTGCTTCCACCACCGCAGCAGTCTCCGCAGCCGGGGCACTCGCGCTGCCCTGCGCCCGCGCTGTGCGGCCAGCCGCTTCCGCAGGCAATACCGCGATTCCGAGGCGCTGCGCCGATTCGGTCAGCGGCCCGTCGACCACACCCAGCGGCTGCAGGCCGACCTCGCGCATCGCAGCGATCAGCTCGGTCAGATTCAGCGGGGCGTCGGCCTCGATCACCACCGGCATGCCCTTGACTGCCTGCGGCATCTGCCGCGCAAAGTCCTTGAGCTGGGTGGCAATGGCGGACAGATCGGGGTCGAGTATCCGTGCACGCGTCAACGAAAGCATGCGACCCTTGAATTCAAGCGCTTTTTTCTGGGTCATAACGTCAGGAGTGAATTATCCGATTGTACACCGGCTGGTCACTCATTCACGGTCTGATTCGAGGATGCCGGCCCGGAAAGGCTTGCGCATAAATTGACCACGGTGCCCAGTTGCGGTGCACTGTTCACGGCGTTGGCGCGTGTTTTGCTTGATCGGCTTGGACATCACGGCTTGGGCAGGCTGTCTCATGGATGGAGCACACTCAGGGCCTGTCAGCGCTCATCGGATCGCTGCGGCGGAAGAGCATTTTGTCGCAGAGCAAGGAACGAAGAAGGAGATGTACTTGCCGTACATGACTGACGAGAGACGCCGCGCTGCGGCAAAAGGATCCCGCCCCGAAGGGTTGCCCCCGGCTTTGCGGCCATGCCGCGTTGCGCGTCGCTCATGTGGGTCAACCACACATCGCTCCTTGCGCCTTGCCTGGCCGCAAAGCCGGGGGCAACGCAGCGACCCGATGAGCGC
>JALYJV010000049.1 GCA_030775105.1 Pseudomonadota bacterium
CACCAGATCCACACCAGCGCACCGATGGCCGTCGCCATCAGCAGCGCAGCGATCAGCTGCTTCTGCCCTGTTGTAACTGTCATCTCCGGACTCCAGTCAGCGGAACCACACTCTACGAGTCTGCGCCGCCGTCTGCTGCGCAGGAACACACATCTTGAACCACAGTCTGCGGTCCTGACATGAAATAATGGCGGCACTCAAGGCTCTTCCCACCGACGTGCTCCTGCTCTCTGCAACTCTGGCTGCGCTGTTGTCAGGTCCCGCGCTGTACGCGATCGCACAGCGGCACCCGGCCCTGCTGTCGTTTCTCGATGGCTTTGTGCTGGTCAGCATTGCCGGCCTGGTCCTGCTCGAAGTCGTGCCCGATGCTTTTACCGCCGGTGGCTGGCTGGCGATGCTGTTCCTGTTGCTGGGCCTGCTCGGTCCGACCGCGCTGGAACATGGCCTGAGCCATGCGCGCCGCGAAGCGCATCTGCTGGCGCTGGGGCTGGCGATCCTCGGCCTCATCCTGCACAGCGTCGGTGACGGCGCAGCACTGTCCGGGGCGGGCGGTGACCGTCACGAAGCCGCGCTGGGCCTCGCGATCGCCATCCACAGCATTCCGGTTGGCCTGATGGTCTGGTGGCTGCTGTTTCCGGTGTTTGGCATCGCCGTGCCCGCACTGGCCCTGATCGCGATGTGCGCAGCGACGGTCGTCGGCTACTACAACGGCCTGTCGTTCAGCATCGTCCTCGGTGCGCAGGCCTGGGCCTGGTTCCAGGCGCTGATCGCCGGTTCGATCCTGCACGTTATCTTCGGCCGTCCGCATCTCGACGAGGGCTCCGAGCATCATCAATCGACACCGCCGTTCGAAGGCCTCGGCAATCTGGCCGCTATCGGCGCACTGGCCTGGCTGGCGCTGTCGCAGACGCACACGCACGGCGCCGACCTCGCTGCCCTGGCGGAACCCGCGCTGCTGTCGCCGTTCTTCGAGCGCCTGCTGCAGCTGGGCCTGGAAACCGCGCCAGCACTGCTGCTCGCCTATGTCATCGGTGGCTTCATCAGCGGTGAGCTGCCGGAGGCTTGGCTGCGCTGGCTGGCTCGCGGCAATGCAGCTTCGCAGGCCCTGCGCGGCATGGCGATTGGCTTGCCACTGCCGATCTGCAGCTGCGGTGTGCTGCCGCTCTATCGTTCACTGATCCAGCGCGGCGTGCCGGTCGCCGCTGCGATGGCGTTCCTGATCGCCACGCCGGAAGTCGGCGTCACCGCCCTGTTCATCTCGGTGCCCCTGCTGGGCTGGGAAATGACCGCGCTGCGCGTGTTGTGCGCAGCCGCGCTTGCGGTGTTTGTTGCGTGGATGGTCGCGCGCAAGCTGCCGGCCGTCGCGACTGCGCCGGCCAAGGCCTGTCCGCATTGCCACCCACCCGTTGCTGAAACCACGTCGCCCAGCGCAGGGCTTCGCCTGCGCCGAGCCGCGCGCTCCGGCCTGATTGATCTGGTCGACGACACGGCCGCGTGGATCACGGTCGGCCTGCTGCTCGCCGCCGCGGCGATGCCGCACGTCAGCGAGCTGTTCTCCAGCCACTGGCCGGCGTGGGGAGAAGTCCTGCTGTTCGCAGTGATCGGCCTGCCGGTGTACGTATGCTCCGCCGGTGCAACGCCGCTGGTTGCGGTGCTGATTGCCGGCGGCGTTTCACCCGGCGCGGCGATCGCCTTCCTGCTGACCGGCCCGGCAACGAATGTCTCGACTTTCGGCGTGCTCAGCGCCATTCACGGCCGCAGGATCGCGCTGCTGACTGCGCTGTTCGCCGGCGGCGGCGCAGTGGCGCTCGGCCTGCTCGTCAACGCGTGGGCACCAGCTGGCATCAACACCGCAGTGGCCAGCACGCACGTGCACAGTGCACCCTGGTATCAGAGCCTCAGCCTGATCGCGCTGGTTGCGCTGTTCGCGTACTCGCTGCTGCGCCGCGGAGGGCGTGCGCTGTTTGCGGATCTGTATCTGAGTCATCGCGCGGCTGCTTAAGGTTCGTGCTGATCTCTCGATACACCCGCCACGCGGGCACTCGAGACGAACGGAGAAATTTTTCTCCGCACGAAGTACCCACAAAAGTCCGTTCGTCTCGAGTGCCGTGCGCCAGCACGGTGTATCGAGAGGGACAGAACTCGCCGAACGAAGCTTAGAAATACCTCAAGCCGAAACCCTGACGATCTTCATCGCGAGCTCCAGCGCCTGCTCATAGTTCAGGCGCGGATCGACCGTCGACTTATACGCGCGCTGCAGATCTTCCTGCGAGAGGTTGCGCGCACCGCCGGTGCATTCGGTGACGTCTTCGCCGGTCAGTTCGAGATGCACGCCGCCGAGACGTGAGCCGCAGGCCTTGTGGATCGTGAAGGCCTGTTCGACCTCGCTGAGAATCTTGTCGAAAGGTCGCGTCTTCAGGCCGGATGCGGTACCGATGGTGTTGCCGTGCATCGGATCGCAGATCCACAGCGCCGAATGACCCGCCTTGCGCACACCCTCGATCAGACGCGGAAGATGGTCGGCGATCTTGTCGGCGCCCATGCGGTGGATCAGGGTCAGACGGCCCGGCTCATTGTCCGGATTGAGGATGCGGCACAGATCGACGACCCACTCGACCGACATCGTCGGCCCGACCTTGACGCCCATCGGATTGCGGATGCCGCGGCAATACTCGACATGCGCTCCGCCGATCTCGGCGGTGCGCATGCCGATCCACGGAAAATGCGTCGACAGGTTGTACCAGCCGGACTTGCGCGGCACCTGACGCGTCTGCGCCTGCTCGTACCAGAGCATCAACGCTTCATGCGAGGTGAAGAAATCGACGCGCTGGAAATCGCTGATCGGCGCGCCGGCGAGGGTTTCCATGAAGCGCAGCGAATCGCCGAGGTTGTCGACCATGCGCTGGTAGTCCGCGGCGAGCGGTGAATGGCCGACCCAGTCGAGATCCCAGTATTCCGGGTGATGCAGGTCGGCGAAGCCGCCGTCGATCAGGCCGCGGACGAAATTGATCGTCATCGCCGAGCGCGCATGCGCTTCGAGCAGGCGCTGCGGGTCCGGCGTGCGTGCGGCTTCGGTGAACTCCGGCGCGTTGACGATATCGCCGCGATAGCTCGGCAGCGAAATGCCGTCGCGGGTTTCCATGTCGGCCGAGCGCGGCTTGGCGTACTGGCCGGCGAAACGACCGATGCGGACGACGCGCGAACGCAGGCCGTGCACGAGCACCAGCGACATCTGCAGCAGCACCTTGAGGCGATTGGCGATGATCTCCGAGCGGCAGTCGGAAAACGACTCGGCACAATCACCGCCCTGCAGGATGAAGCCATCGCCGGCCTGCGCGCGCGCCAGGTTGTTCTTCAACGCATCGACTTCCCAGGACGTGACCAGCGGTGGCAGCGAGCGCAGCTGCGCCAGCGCTGCGTCCAGCGCCGTCTGATCCGGATAACGCGGCTGCTGGGCGGCCGGAAACGCGTGCCAGGACTCGGGGGTCCAGTCGGTGCTTGATGCGGGGGTTTGCTTTGTCGCGTTACTTGTTTCAGCCACGGCTGCAGTTCTGTGTCAGTGATCGGCGATAATCGCGCGGGCCGCAAGTATACGACCCCCGCCATACCAGCCCCACCGCCTACCCTGCCTCAATGTCCGTCAGCCCCTACGCCGACCACACCCCGCTGATGCAGCAGTTCCTGGGCATCAAGGCCCAGCACCCGGACACCCTGGTGCTGTTCCGCATGGGCGACTTCTACGAGCTGTTCTACGACGACGCGCGCAAGGCCTCGCGCCTGCTCAATATCACCCTGACCAAGCGCGGCGAGTCCGCCGGTCAGCCGGTGATCATGGCCGGCGTGCCGCAGCACGCGCTGGAGCAGTATCTCGCGCGCCTGATCAAGGCTGGCGAATCCGCGGTGATTGCCGAGCAGGTCGGCGATCCGGGCAACGACAAGGGGCCGATGCGCCGCGAAGTCGTCCGCGTAGTCACCCCGGGCACGGCGACCGACGAGGCCCTGCTCGATGAGCGTACCCAGACCCTGCTTGCCGCGACCTGCCGCGTCGGCACCCTGTTCGGTCTGGCCTGGCTGGAACTGTCATCCGGCCGCTTCAGCGTGCTGCAGACCGCATCGGCCGAGGAGCTCAAGGCCGAGCTGCAGCGCCTGCGCCCGAACGAGCTGCTTGCGCCGGACACCGCTGCACTCGACATCTCCGGCTACGCCGGCCCTGCAGCACATTCGCGGCCGATCTGGCATTTCGACACGGCGTCGGCCTATCGACTGCTGATTGCGCAGTTCAATGTGCGCGACCTGCGCGGCTATGGCGCCGAAGGCCTCGATGCGGCGATTGCCGCCGCCGGTGCCCTGCTGCAGTACGTGCAGGAGACGCAGCGTACGGCCTTGCCACATCTGGCCGGGCTCAATGTCGAATCGCCAGGCGATGCGCTGATGCTCGATGCCTCGACCCGACGCAACCTGGAGATCGACCGTTCAATCTCCGGCGCCCACGATTTCACCTTGCTGCACATTCTTGATCGCTGCGTCACGTCGATGGGCGCACGCGCCCTGCACCGCTGGCTGACGCGGCCGCTGCGCAATGCAGCATTGATCGGCGCGCGGCACGACGCGGTCGCGACGCTGATGGAACTCGGCCCTGACCTGCGCAGCGCGCGCGGCTTCGAGAGTCTGCGCACGGCGCTCAAGGACATCGTCGACATCGAGCGCATCCTCGCCCGCGTTGCGCTGCGCTCGGCGCGACCGCGCGATCTCACCGGCCTGTGCGCGAGCCTGCAGCAACTGCCGGCCGTGCATGCGGCAATTGCGCATCTGGAATCACCATTGCTTGCCCAGCTGCGGACACGGCTCGGTGAGCATCAGGATCTGGCCGCGCACCTGGCGAACGCACTCAGCGACGAGCCGCCGCTGCTGGCCAAGGACGGCGGCATCTTCCGGAGCGGGTTCGACGAAACGCTCGACGAGTTGCGTCGTCTGTCCGAAAACGCCGATGGCTATCTCAGCGATCTCGAAGCGCGCGAGCGCGCCCGTAGCGGCATCGAGACACTGAAGGTCGGCTACAACCGCGTGCACGGGTATTACCTGGAAGTCGGCAAGACCCATGTCGCGAAGATTCCGGCTGACTACACACGGCGCCAGACGCTGACCAATTACGAGCGCTACATCACCGAGGAGCTGAAGCGTTTCGAGGATCAGGTGCTGTCGGCACGTGACCGTGCGCTCGCCCGCGAGAAGGTGCTGTACGAGGCGCTGCTCGACCGGCTCAATCTCGCGCTGCCGGGTGTGCAGGCCTGTGCGCAGGCGCTTGCCGAGCTTGACGTGCTGGCGAACTTTGCCGAACGCAGTCACGCGCTCAACTATGTGCGGCCACAACTGGTCGACGAGGACTGCGTCGAGATCCGTGCTGGCCGCCATCCGGTGGTCGAACAGACTGCAACTTCGGCCTTCGTACCGAACGATCTGACGCTCAATCGCGACACGCGCCTGCTGATCATCACCGGCCCGAACATGGGCGGTAAGTCGACCTACATGCGGCAGACCGCGCTGATCGTGCTGCTCGCGCACACCGGCTGCTTCGTGCCGGCGGAAAGCGTGAAGCTCGGGCCGATCGATCGCATCTTCACGCGCATCGGCGCCTCGGACGACCTCGCTTCCGGCCAGTCGACCTTCATGGTCGAGATGAGCGAGACCGCCAACATCCTGCACAACGCCACGGCGAACAGTCTGGTGCTGATGGATGAAATCGGCCGCGGCACTTCGACCTACGACGGCCTGTCGCTCGCTCGTGCGGTCGCTGAACATCTGGCGACGAAGATCGGCGCCTATTGTCTGTTTGCGACGCATTACTTCGAGCTCACCGCGCTGCCGTCAGCGCACGCAACCGTCGCCAACGCTCATCTCGATGCCGCGGAATACTCCGGCGCCGATGGCGAGCAGCTGGTGTTCCTGCATCGGGTCAAGGACGGCCCGGCCAATCGTAGCTATGGCCTTCAAGTTGCCGCGCTCGCCGGTGTGCCGCAGGCGGTGATCCGCGCCGCGCGCGCGCATCTGGCGGAACTGGAGCGCAAACCGGATGCAGCACCCCTTGCACCGCAGCTCTCGCTGTCGGCGGCAGCCCGGCACCGGTCGCGCGCGAAACGGTGGTCAAGCCGGCAGCGAAATCACCCGCACTGGAACTACTCGACAGTGTCGAAGCGGACAGCCTGAGTCCGCGCGAGGCACTCGACCTGATCTACCGGCTCAAAACGGCACAGCGCTAGAACCGAATGGTGGCGCCCCGTTACGATCAGCGCACCGCGTTGCGGCGCATCACCGTGATCACGATGCCGGCGACCGCAATGCCCATCAGGACGCCGCCCATGACCATCGCAATCAGCGCGATGTCCGGTACATCGACAACACGCGACAGCAGCGGGGCTTTACCGAAGTGTTCAGCGGCGCCCAGACCGAGGGCCACTGCACCAACGCCATCCAAAACCAGCAGCGGCAGCGGTAACTTCAGGGCCTGCGGACGCAATGGCTGGTCCGTACGCCGCTGTTGCTGGCTCACACTGGAACCGCTGCCCGCCCACCTGCGATCACCTGCGGCCATATCACTCCCCCGGAAAATCCCAGCAAGGCGCCCGCGAGGAGAATCACGATCCCCGCCCGAAACTACAAGCCCGCGCTGCGCAACGCCAGCTTGACCGCCATCACCACGGTCAGGATGAACAAAGCCGTCATGACCAGACCGATGACAATGAAATGCGCCGGCTTGCCCCTGGAAAAATCGCGCTGGCGATTCTTCGAGCTCTGCACGCCAAAGAAGGATGCGGCAACGCTGGTCACGGTCTGCCACAACGTCGGGCCAGTCGCGGCACTCTCATCCTTGTCGGGGGGCTGACTCATGTTGTAGTGCTTTCGCCTTTTATGGAAACCGTAAATCAGTAGTCGGCCAGGATGCTGCGCGTGGTTGCGACGTCGTCATCCGCCTTGGCATTGATGTCGTCGGCGGTCAGCTTCTCGATCTTGCCGCCGACCAGCGGAATCGGGCAGCTGACGTTCCACTTCAGCGCATTGGCCGAGCCCTTGCCCTCGTCCTTGAGGGTCATGTCGCAGGCGACCTTGACCGGCGTGCCCTTGATCTCGACTTCAAGGCGGCCGGTCATCTTCTTGATGTCCCAGCTGTCCTGCTGCGTCACGACCATCGTCGACGGCAGGAACTTCTTCGCGAAGTCCGGCAGCGAAACCGAGTTCTTCGCCGTGTAGCGCACCTTGATCGTGAACTGGCTGTCGGTCTTCCTGTGCTCGAGCACCTCGACCTCGGTGAAGCCGAGCATCTTGTATTTGCGCTCGAAGTACGCGCGGTCACTGAACATCTTGATCACCGTCGCTGCCGGCTTGCCGAAAGTGTGCTTGCTGTCGAATTTCATGGTCTACCCCCGGATATTCTTTGTGAGCTTCTAAGTATTTTCTGACGCGTCGCAGGCGTCTGCCATCGGTGATTCGCATCACCCAATAAAAAACCGCCGGGTTTGATCCCGGCGGTTTCAAATCTACACCAATAGCGCCGCAAAATGCGGAGGGCGCTTACTTGGTGGTCATCTTCTGCACCGACGCGGCGGTGAAGTAGTCCGGCTTGAACGACACGGTGGCATCGATCGGCTTGTCTTCGTTGAACGCGGCGGTCACGAAGTAACGGCCCGAAGTGAAGTGATAGATGACTTCCGGAATCGTCGTCGCGGTCAGGATGTTGTACGCGAACACCATGTGACCTTCCTGGAACTGATAGAGCTGATCGCGGTTGTCGTACGCGTCGATCATGCCGATCGTCCAGGAGTCTTCGTCGACGTAGTAACGACGCTTCTTGAAGGTGTGGCTGGTGCCCGCCTTGATGTCGGCCTCGACAACCCAGACGCGATGCAGCTCGTAGCGCGGCATGTCCTGGTTGAGGTGGCGCGGCTTGGCCATGTCCTTGTACTTGACCGACGGGCCGGCGATCTTGTTGGAATTGTACGGCAGGTACATTTCCTTCTTGCCGACGAGCTTCCAGTTGTAGCGCTGGAGCACGCCGTTGAACATGTCGACCTGGTCGTAGAACTGGTGACCGTCCGTACCTTCGTA